>JAKFXP010000019.1 GCA_021731325.1 Parcubacteria group bacterium | reverse complement strand
CAACCAGCTCAAGTGATTTGAGGTACATATGTTTATAGTATACGGCATAGGGGTCAGTCCACGAAAGGTCTCAGATACACTCCCTATATAAAAAACCCCTCGATATATTGAGGGGTTTTCGTTTTCGAGTGGCACCATCGCCACGTTTTGCTCTTTCCAACAACAATGGAGGTCTTCAGTACAGAGAACACGCGCGTTCATATCCCATACTACTTATTCCTGTCCGTTTGTCAAATATGACTGTGGATAACTGTATATACCTCTCGCACCCTAGTTAATCTCACACGTCCCTCCCGCGCACGCCAACTCCTTCGCTTGCTCGGTTTCATCCCGTAATTCGTACGCTACAATCTTTGAATAATCGAGATTTTCAAACTTTTTGCTAAGCCGTTCATATTCTTCTTTGTTGATTTCCTCGTATGGCGCGAGGCGGTAGCTGTGATTCATGCGGGGCAAAAACGAGAGGCCGCCAATCATACTCCAATTTTCATAGAGCCAGTTTGCCACACCCACCCATTCATCATCTCCAATGGAGACGGTGACGGATGGATTGTGCTCGGTGTAGTTTTCTTTGACTACCTTCCAATATTCAAGTTGTTCAAGGGCAGTGAGATCATTACTATAGACGGAGGAGGGGGGGCTTTTGACAGGAAATTCAAGCACAAAGGTATTAGCATTTTCCATATTCTGACCTATCTCGGGCTGGTACGGCACCCCTTGATCTTTGAGCATCTTAAAGAGCGAGTCGGTGGCGGTAATACGGATACGGCGTATATAATACTCACTATGGCGCGGATGCATACCTGACGCACAGTTCACCGTCTGACTTACGGTACCTGAAGGTTTTACGGCAGTAATGGCGCTTGATGCAGGAATCCCAAATCGCTTCGCATACTTTTTGTTGACCGCAATAGCCTCATCGCGCAGTGCACGCAATACCTCTGGCTTACGTGCCTCAGGACTATCCCACTGCCCGGTCACTGACACGCCGAGCAAGCGCTCCGTCTGGCAATTATCCGTCCACGCTTTCGAAAGATAGTTAAAATTGGTGAGTGACGACTGGTACGTACCTAGAATAGCTGCGATACGAATCTTTTTCTTAAGGGTAGCGAGGGTATCATCACGACGCGCAATCACTTCAGAGAGATTGCAAAACTGTTTTGACTGCAAAATAATTTCACCACACGGATTCGTTCCTACCGGGGCGACAATCTTACCTGCTGCTACAACCCCCTGGCTCTCCCATAGGTCGAGACGACGTTTTGGAGTCTGGTACATGAGACCGCCGCGATTAAAGATACCTCGTTCCCCACTTTTACCTTTCATGAGAGCCATCCACTCTTCCATAAATTCTTCACTTGATGGTTTTTGTTCGTACACCGCACTGTTGTTTGCCAACATGCGATGGGGATCCGTATTGTAAAACGCACCATCTTTTGCATGACGCAAATTATCATCATCAAGATCAGACAATGAAATCATAGCGCTCCTCCTAACCCCACCTGATACAATCGCCTCACCTATTTTACAGAGAATGTCATGAGCATCGATATTACGGAGACGACGGTTTTGGCGACCGAGGATACGGGAACGGGTAAAATCAAGTAATGAACGCAAGGGATCGGGGCCAGAGGACTTCCCCCCCATAGTGCGAAGCCGCGTACCTGCGGGACGCACAAGAGTATAGTCGAATTGAATATCTTTACCGCCATACCAGGTCTGCATACCCAAGACCAACGCTGCAGCCCAGCCTTCTTTACTGTCTTCAACGATATGGGTTTTGAGCACAATTCCTGTCTGCTCCTTGATTTGTGGTAATTGTTCAACATTCTTACTCTCCGCAGAAAAGCCAACGCCACATCCCGATGCAGAAAGGTACAGCACCTCGCCGAAATCTTCTATGGTAGTGGGGGCGATGTACGAACAATTATACCCCACCGCATTGCAACGGCGTGCCGGCTTGCCCGCAAACTGCAGGAGACGCATGGATGGCATTGCCTCTTGTTTGAGAATTGCCTCGCGCACCTCGGCATACTCTTCTTGGGTAAGTTTGTCCGCAAGATTCTCACGCATAAACGATATGTAGCGATCGACGGTCTCAATCCACGTCTCGCGTCGATTTTCCTCTTCAATCCATCGTGCGTACGTCCGCAAATACACGAACTCACCCAGGGGATTGCCCTCAAAATATTTGGAGCTCTCCTCAGCGAGCTTGCGTACATGCTCGGGCACGACGAGGGTATTTTTTCGCAAGCGTGCACGCTCTTCGCGATACAGGATATAATGCTTCGCCGTAGAAACATATTCGGACAAAATAAGTTGACGCTCTACCTCATCTTGGATCCCCTCAACCGTAGGCAAAAAATTCTTGTATTTCTTTGTGATACGCACCACATCCGCAATGACCTTATGCGCTACCATTTCAGCTTCCTCTGCCGACCCCTCTTTTACTTCTTCCATCGCGAGGGCTATCGCACGAGCAATTTTTTTAAAATCAAAGGGGACGATAGTGCCATCGCGCTTTTGAATCTGGGGTACAAATTGGGTATAAAAAGAACCTTTTTGTTCACCCGCCACC
>JAKFXP010000037.1 GCA_021731325.1 Parcubacteria group bacterium | reverse complement strand
TGCCGGTGATTGCAAGACCCGTGGTCGTGATACCGGCGAACGTTGAGGTTGAGGTGGTTGCGATGTAGTTTGCTGCTACTACCTGTCCGGCGACGGAGAGCTTGCTGTACGGTGAGGTGGTGCCGATGCCGAGGTTGCCCGAAGAGAGGGTGTCGCCAGTGCCGTTTACATTGGTACCGTAGATAAGGTTACCGATATTAAGCCCATAGCTCATATTGCTTGACGTAGCACCCACGCCGTACCCAATCATGATGTTGTTGCTTCCGGTCGTGAGCACCGTACCTCTATTGGCGACATTAGCACCGAGGAGGAGGTTGTTTGCACCGGTGGTCACCTCACGACCCGATGCGTAACCAACCATAGTATTGTAGTCACTACTTGTAGCAGCACTGAGTCCTGATTCGTATCCTACGTATACCCCGCCCTGGTTGTAGTATGCGGAAATACCGTTACCTGCAAACGCACCAATCGCGGTACTGCTCGATGCATTGGTATTTAGATTCAATGCATAGCCACCAAATGCGGCGTTTCCGCTACCGGTGTCACTCGATTGGAGTGCGTTGTCACCGAACGCTGAGTTATTTGTTCCGGTCGCATTTGAGCTCAGTGCAGCATAACCGAAGGCATTGTTCCCATGTGCAGTAGTGTTTGCTCCCAATGCACTAAAACCAAAGGCATTGTTTGATATTCCACTTATATTTGCTGCCAACGCCGATACTCCAAAGGCGCTATTGTTGTGACCGATAACGTTTTCCTGTAACGCATACGTACCGAAGGCGCTGTTAAACGTACCTGATACGTTTTGAAAGAGTGCTGAGGAGCCAAAGGCATTGTTGTTACTACCGACCGTGTTTGTAAATAACGCCCCTGCACCAAAGGCATTGTTCAAGGTGCCCGTATTATTAGAGAAGAGTGCTGAGGAGCCAAAGGCATTGTTACTATCTCCTACCGTATTTGAGGTAAGGGCGTAGAGACCAAACGCGTTGTTGCCTCCACCGGTGGTATTTGATCCCAACGCCGATACTCCAAAGGCATTGTTATCGGTACCTATGGTATTGGAGGTAAGGGCTTGTGCGCCATATGCGGTATTCCACGCACCCGTGGTATTGGCAGTGAGTGCCGCATATCCAAAGCCTGTATTTTGAAAACCAGTGATGTTGAGACGACCTACTCCAGAGCCTACAAAGGTATTTTCGGTACCCCCATAGCCGGTACGAATCTCCATAGCAATCGTGCCATTGGGATTGCGAATGATTTGCGCGGCTGAGGCGGGAGTGATTTCTTTGATGGACACATCGTCGATGGTACCCGTCCAGGTAGCATCAGGATCAAATTGGAGTCCTAGTGGACTTGCAGCGGTGAATACCTGGTTCTGGGAGTCGACCCCGAGCGCAGCTCCCAACGGAATACCGTTTGCTCCCTCGAAGCTTATATTGAGAGTACCGGTCGCAGTAGTAGTGGCGGTAAAGGTGATCTGGTAGGTTCGACCTGCAACCGGTGCGCTTGAAAGTGCCGTGTTATCGAGGACGAGCGTATCGAGTCCCGCTACCGTATGCGTAATCACTCCCGATCCGATAGTCCAGTTGACACCTGTCCACTTGCCGGTGTCCGACGAGAAGGTGCGATCTGCCGCTGCAGTAATAAGCTCGCTGCCGAGTGCTGCGGCGGTACTGGTACTGGTGATATCCAGGTGAGCTGCCGGTGACGAGGTGCCGATGCCCACATTGCCCGCAAAGTATGCAGTGCCGTTATCGCGCACGGTCATTAGTGTACTCGACGCATTGTTGGCAATAGCAAATGCCGTGCCGACACCCGTGCCTGCTCCCCACACGGTGAGTTTTGCATAGGGAGAGGTGGTGCCAACCGCAACATTGCCGTTGGTTGCCAGGAAGAGCGAGCTCGTACCAACTACTGCCGTGCCATTTGCATTGTAGTAGGCGACCTGACCGGTGGTACCACTATTGACCGTACCACTACCTCCTCCTGCACCACCGACACATACGCCGTTGACCGCAAAACATCCTGCGGTGATGTTGAAACCGTTTGCAGCGGTGGTCGTACCGGTACCCGTGATTGCAAGACCGGTCGTGGTGATACCTGCAAAGGTTGAGGTCGAGGTGGTAGCTACGTAGTTGGCTGCTACGACTTGTCCGGCGACGGAGAGCTTGCTGTACGGTGAGGTGGTGCCGATGCCGAGGTTGCCGTCGTTCGTAAGACGCATCCACTCGGTAAGACCCGTGTTGGCGTTTTTGGTACTGAAGGTGAGGACACTGGTGGGTGCGGTAGTTGCGGTACTCGTGAGGATGCTTGCGATTTGTGCCGTAGAGGTTGCGCCGTATGGTGCAAGCGCAGGTACCGTACCCCAGGCATCACTTGCACTAAAGAGGAGACCGGTACCGATGTTGTTTGCAGGAGATGATGAGGCGGTGTGGACGAGGTTCATGACGTCGGCGACACTACTGGTGCGGTTGTCGATGACATTGCCTTCGAGCGCGTAGGTGTTGGCAAGTGAGGTGGTGGCAAACTTGGTAAATGATCCTGAACCTTGTACGTGGAGGTTGGATCCTATGTTGGCACTTCCCTGTACGTAGAGGTTGTTGTTGATAGTAGCATCATCGACGACGTGGAGGTCACCCGCGTCGATGGTACCGGCGAGGAGGTTGGGGGTTTCGATACCACCGAGGTCGACGATGGC
>JAKFXP010000045.1 GCA_021731325.1 Parcubacteria group bacterium | reverse complement strand
GGAGCGTGTACCATCTCCCGTGGTGCTCTGGTGCCAAACGTATCAAAGAAGCTAATAAGGTGTTTTTTGCAACCAAAGAGGAAGCTGAAGCGGCAGGGTATCGACCGGCAAGTAACTGCAAAGGTCTTTAGGTGCCTGTAGCTGGGACGAAAGTGAGTGAATAGAGTACAATACACGGAGTATGCATCCCGAATATAAACGTTCTCGAAGAAAAATACGTATTGTAGGTACCGTTGCAGTAGTGTCCGGCGTGCTCGGTATTGTGTTGCCGGTGATACCCGGTCTTGCCCTTATCCTTGCCGGCATGTCAGTACTCTCACTCCAGTCAACTACGTTTTACAACCACATCGCTGCATTTAAAAGCCGGCATCCAGAATTGAGCCGGTACGTTCGTGCAATAGAGTCGCGGATTGTTGCATTTTATAGCCTTACTACACACACCACCGAATATATCGAAATACCAAGGCGAGATGGCAATAAACTCGGCGCGCTGATAGAACTGTCACCTATTCATATCGGTATTGCCGTGTTGGTGCACAGTGCAACGGGTACCAAAGAAACCCCTCTCATGAATATGTGCGCTGAAGCGTTCCGTGCACGGGGATACACCGTCATACGCTTTGATGCCTATAATGGTATGGGGGAGCAGGGGGGTGACTTTAGCGCATTTACTCCCACCAGTATGTACGATGATCTCAACGATGTGCTTACATGGGCACGTGCACAAGAGTGGTGGCATACCAATCTGCTTTTATTTGGACACTCCATTGGAGGTTTGGTGGTCGGGCACTATATTGCAGAGCATCCAGACCACGTACATACCGCAGTGCTCTTTGCCCCCACGGCATCCGGTGATTCATACATTCGAACGTACCAAAGTGTCGATACGGACGGCATGGAACGATGGCGTGCCGATGGTACCCGAACCGTACATCATCCTCTCAGTGGTGCATCATATGCGTTTCCTTATGAATTCGTAAAAGATTCCTGCAAATATAATCTCGTTACTGCCGCCCCACACATCCACACTGAGATACATCTGCTCGTCGGCACCAGAGACCGCACGGCACCAGAAAGTGAGTGTCGGATACTTGCAGAAGCCTTTCCAGTACCAGCACGCCTGACGGTGCTTACTAACCTGCCACACACCCCTATAGACTCATCTGACATAGCAACCCTCTACAACGCACTGCTCAGTGTATGATACCGTACCGTAACAACCACGTTTGTTTTTGTTAATAACGTTATACCCTCATGATTGTCCTTGATATTGAAGCTTCGGGAGTGAATTACCAAAAGAATAGTATCTTGTCGATTGGGGCACTAGACTTCGACCATCCAGAGAATCGAATCTACCTTGAATGTCAAATCTGGGCAGGTGCACATATAGATGATGAAGCGCTTGCAGTATGTGGTTTTAGTAGGGAAGAGGTGGTTGATCCCACCAAAATTACCGAAGGGCAACTTGTTGCTCACTTTTTAAGCTGGGCGGATGGGGTTGAAGATCAAACGCTCGCTGGCCAAAACGTTTCATTTGATCGTGATTATATCAATGCTGCTTGTGAGCGGGTAGGGTATCATACCCCCTTTGCACACCGCACCATCGACACCCACACCCTCGCCTATATGCACCTCGTGACGCATGGCAACACGATTCCTACCGCAAAACGGCACAGTGCTCTTAATCTGGATACCGTACTCCGATATGTAGGTATTGCTGATGAACCAGATCCTCATAATGCGCTCACCGGAGCTCTGTCGCACGCCGAAGTGATTTCTCGACTCATGTACGGCAAACCATTACTTCCTGAGTTTTCGGCATACCCTATGCCCACCACATTTACTTCACCATTTTGCTAATGTGGTATACTTTCAGGTATTGTACGTAATAATTGGAGCCCTATCATGATTAAAACAGTACTTGCACTCGTTATTCTTGTTGGACTAGGGGCCGGAGTGTATCTGTTTGGTGGATATTCAGCATTCAACACCAGTAATACTGCTCCCTCAGAAGCAACCACCACCTCCGACATCTCTACCGAGCAGACTCCTTCGATAGCAGACCCGGGTTCTGCTATCGAGCCCGGGAATTACGAGGTGGTACCCAGCATGAGCATCATCAAGTGGTCTGGCAAAAAACCGCTCATTGAGGGGTACGTCGATAGTGGTACCATACCAATTGATGCTGGCACCATTGAAGTCTTTGAGACACTCGCTGCCGGTATGTTTATACTCGACATGAATAAACTCTCGGTAGGGTTGACCGCCAAAAAACCCGGGGAAGAAGGTGCACTCGAAACACACCTCAAATCTGCTGATTTTTTTGATGTAGCAAAATATCCTACTGCCGAATTTCGTATCAAAAAACTCGTGCCCCATGAAGATTTTACCACAACCTTTACCTATGATCTGACGGGTGACGTAACGATGCATGGGGTAACAAATGAAATTACCTTTCCGACCGTCTTACAAAAAGAAGGAGATCATCTTGTCGCACGAGCCCAGTTTGAGATTGATCGTACGCTGTGGGACATCAAACTCGGGTCAGGAAAATATTTCTCAGACCTTGGAGAGAATATGATTGACGATATGATTGCGCTTGACTTACAGTTGGTGGCGCAACTCGTGCCGGCGACCACTTCCAACTCAACCCCTACCGCCACAACGACTCCTGAATAAAAATATTCATTATCCTATGAGTGCATTTCTCGCAAAACGACCTTCCGCTGAACACGAGCTCTTCCAGAATGGAGAGGAGGATGTGTCGGTAACC
>JAKFXP010000041.1 GCA_021731325.1 Parcubacteria group bacterium | reverse complement strand
TGGTACTGTGGAATAAAACGATTCTCCGCATCTTCTCGACTAAATGAGAACGCTGCTTGTGTAATACCATCCCCAACCAACCTCTCGGCATAAACCCCCACTCTATGTCATACTGATAGGGTATGAAAGCCCCCGTTCTACTATCACGGCAAGACACCGTGATACAACTTCGCACTGCGCTTGCCCGCGCCAAGGATGAACAACACAAAACCCGTATACGGGCGATTATCAATATCAAAGAAGGCGCCACAAACGCTGAAGCCGCTCGCCGGTTTGTGGTCGAGTCGGACTCGATTCGGAGTTGGATACAGGTGTATAACAAAGGCGGCACTGATGCACTCAATCTGAGTAAGGGAGGTCGTCCGAAAGGAAACCAGAAGTGGGATCAGACACTCTTTGAGGATCTTGCAAAGGAGATCGACAAAGGTGGTCGGTACTGGTCTATCCCACTCATGCAAAAGTGGCTCAAGGAGCACAAGAAAAAAGAGATACCGGAAAGCACCGTGTGGTACCACCTTGACCGTCTCGACTACTCACATAAATCGGCACGTCCCCATCCATACAAAGGAGACCGAGAAAAGCAGGATGTGTTTAAAAAAAGGGCCTCATAGCCTGTATGCACCCGCACGTACAAGAGAAGTACGTGTTGTATTTTCAAGATGAAATGCGATACGGCCTCCTCTCGAACGTACGCAGGAGTTGGTCGAGGGTGGGTGAACGTGCGATACTCCCGCACCGCCATGGATTCGACAATCGCTACCTCTTCAGTGCGGTCGCACCCCTCACTGGCGAGAGTTTTCACCTCATGGGAATCGACGGGATGGATAGTATCGCAATGAACACCTTTCTTGTGGAACTCAAGAAGCAACACCCGAACGAACACGTATTCGTAGTTGTCGACAACGCACCCTGCCACCGGCCCAAGTGGGTACGGGACATAGAGGGACTCACAGTCATCTTCCTTCCGCCATATTCACCCGAACTGAACCCAGCTGAACGGTACTTTGAGGAGATGCGACGCGGTACCGCAAACCGAGTGTTTGAGACTCTCGAAGAGATCGAGACAATCATTGAAACGGAGATCAGGCGATGGAGTGATGATACGGAGGCGATGAAGCGATTACTGGGGTATGGGTGGATAC
Source organism: Parcubacteria group bacterium (assembly GCA_021731325.1). Lineage (GTDB taxonomy): Bacteria > Patescibacteriota > Minisyncoccia > Phycocordibacterales > UBA12088 > UBA12088. The sequence continues at coordinate 1,641 of JAKFXP010000041.1, read as the reverse complement.
GAGAGCAATGCCGAGAGGTTGATTAGAGATGGTATAAGGTCATTGGTACCAAAAGAATAGAAACTCACTTCAGGTGCCAATGTCGCACTTTGCACGCATGCACGCACCGTTTCAATCATAGTACCAAACTCCACAGGCAATACGGTTGATTCTCGATGCTCGATGGTACCGCGAAGCTCGACAAACATCTTCTTCACAGCTCTCAGCTCAGTTGCCATACATACTTGTGGCACCATAATTTGCGGATACACATCAATACCGCTCTGCAAACACTGTACCGTTGCTTCCATAATTGCCCGTATTTGCATACGGTATATCTCTGGGTACGTCATACCACCCAACCGCACTCCACGATGCCCTAACATAGGATTTACTTCTGCAAGTGCAGCGCTTCTCCGCTGCAACTCTTTAAGTGTCACCAGTTTTTCCGTAAGCGCTTCAACATCAATGCGGTTATCAGACATTTCAATGTCATGGAGCAGTATGGTCACATCCTTATGCAACTCACTCGGGGTAGGTAAAAACTCATGCATGGGTGGGTCAAGTAACCGTATAGTTACTACTTTTCCCGCCATAGCAGTGAATATACCCACGAAGTCTGTCACCTGCATGGGAAATAACTGATCGAGGTATGTTTGCCGATCTTCCGTATTCTCAGCAAGAATCATGCTGCGCACAATAGGTAATCGCTCTGGATCATTGAACATGCGTTCGGTACGACACAATCCGATACCAGACGCACCATACTCAACCGCTTTGCTCGCATCTTCAGGCGTATCTGCATTTGCATACACCGGAAACGCACGCATCGTATCCGCAACGCTCAAGAGGTACTCAAGTTCCTCAGTAAATGAGGCAGCAACGAGCGGTAACGCTCCCAGGTACACATTACCCGTATTACCATCAATGGTAATCATATCTCCTTCTCGAATAACGACACCGTTTGGTAGATAGGCGACTTCACCTTCAACGCGAAGTTCGGTAGCACCACATACACACGGCTTACCTTTACCTCGTGCAACCAATGCAGCGTGCGATGTTTTACCACCTCTACTTGTAAGGATACCTTGGGACGGGAAAAAGCCATGAATATCGTCGGGTTTTGTCTCTTCTCGAATGAGAATGACTGGTATCCCTGCACGTCCTTGCACTTCTGCAACGTCGGGATGAAATACCGCTTTACCCACCGCTGCACCCGGAGATGCAGGTAGACCTCGTACCACAACAACGCTACCATGATCACTTGCTAATTGAGGACTGAGCATATGCTCAATATCATCAGGCTCCACACGCATAATCATTTCTTCTTCAGAAATTATCCCTTCTTTAAACAAGTCTACCGCAGTTTTTACTCGGGCAAGCCCATTCATTTTTGCGGTACGCGTTTGCAAACAGTAGAGTACTCCGCGTTCAACAGTAAATTCATAGTCTTGTATCTCGCGGTAGTATCCTTCTAGTTTTTGACGCAATGCAAGGATTTGATCGTACATACTCGGGAACGTGTTCTCGAGTGACTGCAATGTTTCTGGAGTACGAATACCCGCAACCACATCTTCCCCTTGCGCATTCACCATATATTCTCCATACGGTTCATTTTCGCCGGTACCCGGATTGCGCGTAAATCCAACACCCGTACCACTA
>JAKFXP010000002.1 GCA_021731325.1 Parcubacteria group bacterium | reverse complement strand
ACCACAACAAGGTGATTTCGTGTGTTTTGTGTTCATGCATATGAACTATGCATGAAAAACTCAAAATAGATTTACTTTTGGCCGTTTAACGGGGAACGCACCAACCAAATTAGTGTGACTATCTTAACTGCTTTGCTTGCGTAAGGGACTTGAAAAGCACAGCCATGTCGCATAGCGACGGGCGAGCTCGGGTAGGAGCCACCCGATAGAATTGGAGCGAAGCGAACAATTGTATCGAGGTGAGCTGACACCAAGTCCCTTCGACCTGTTACGTTTGCGACAAAAATGTATACTTTTGGGTATGAGTGAGGAGGATAATAAAAGGAATAGTATCTTGTGGGAGTATCAAGCACCTGTGCTAGTATGATACACTGTACTATGCAACATAAAACTATACTTACTTTCACCGCACTTCTTGTACTCGCTGCAGGACTCTACGCAACCTTTGGTACGCGAGAGGTAGTACCGACTGGAGACACACCACAACCATCAAAAATGGATACTGTAATACCAGCCACTACGACTCCTACAAACACTCTCAAAAAAACTAACTCGTACCATAGTAAGGAAATGGGAGTGCTGTTTGAGTATCCTGTAGATGCAGTTGCCACCTCTACGGTAGTAGAGGGTACTACCGGGAAGTATCTTACAGGTACCATACAACTCTCTTCAGGAAAAATAATTTCTTTTGGTGGTCAAACAAAAGATTTTACCTCACCTAAAGGAGGAGACATCACCCACACAACAGGGTATACCTCCAGTGAAGGGAAGTACTACTTTAATCGTCAGGTAACCGAAGCATCTGCACTTGTGGTAGAGCGCACAATCCTGGTTGATAAGGGTCGCACCGAAGCAGTACTTATGACTGACACGGACACGGTAGGTTTGTCCGGCATAGCTGCAATCATCAATACTACAAACACTCTATTTCCCGGTATCGCCTTTCAGGGAAGTGCTGCAACAGAAGAAGAGAAAGCAATCTTTGAATCAATCGTCGCTTCCGTCACTCTTGAGTAGAGGGTGCGGCATATCTCGCAAGTTCCTCACTCACCAAATACTCCCTAATCCTGGTTCCAACTTCGTCTACGATTCCGCGCATCATACCGTTAGGCCCTGAAGCGAATAGCTTTGGGGTCTTACGGTATGACAGCGGTGGGGGACTTGAAAGCCGAAGCAGCGGGTCCCCGCCCGTAGCTTTAGCGAAGGGAAGGGGCTGCGAGGCGGGCGTAGATTTTGTTGCGAAGAATGAGCTAGAAAATCAAGTGCAACGCTTCGAGCGCACTTAGTTTTTGAGGAGTAACCGACGAAAAAGCTTAGTGACGCGTGACCAAGTCCCTTCGCTCGCGCACAATTAAAGACCTTTAAGGTCTTTAATTGGTCTTGGTTTGATTTCCACCTTGTTCATTTTTTGTGCTACCATACGATCACCATGTACCACTCCATGAAATTACAGCCCAACCCGTTTGAGCAGATCAAGAATGGCAGCAAGACGATCGAGGTACGGCTCAATGATGAGAAGCGTCGGCACCTAGTCGCGGGAGACATCATAGAATTTTCGATGCTGTCAGATCCGAATATCCGCCTGCACGTGACGGTGCTTGAACTATTGCCATTTCTGACATTCAAAGAACTTTTTGCCACATTTCCACCCGTCGAATACGGTGCAGGGAGTACGGACGAGTACGTGCGCATGTACCAGTACTACACGCGAGAGGAAGAAGAGAAATGGGGTGTTTTGGGAATCAGGGTAGAGTTGCTTATATCAAAAAACTAAACTAAGTATTGTTTTTTCTATGAAACACCCGTTTGTCGGTATATTTGGACGTGCGCTTCGAAAAAGCACCGAGGAGCACAACATGGTTCTTGCTGAGGCTGAACGCCTAAAAGCAAAAGGCTACCCGGTCGAGGAGATATATGCGGTCTTAGTGTCTATACAAAAAGGGCTCATCGAAGCTGCGGACAGTACCGTACTCACTGAGGCAGTGGAAGAGTTCGGCAGGTACCGTGCGTATGGGGAGTGAGTGGTGGAGTAGGGCGGCACGGACGGGAGTTGATGCGGAAGAGAAGAAAAGCAGGGTGCACGACAGCCGGGTGAAGCAAGGAACGTGCACAGGACATGGGTCGACCAGACACGGGTGAGCCGACGCACACCAGTACGGCACTTCAGCGCAACCCTTGACACCTATCTAGCATCAGGCAGTATAGGTACATATGGTGGGATCTGAATCAGTCATCCGCAAGCTTATTGGAATCGGTATCATTGCGGGCATGTGTTTTGTGGCAAGCCTTATGGTGTTGGGATTGGTGAGTGAACGGCAAAATCGCCATACGCAGGTTGCACAAGAAATTAGTGCAACGTGGGGTGCAGCGCAAACTATTACCGGACCGGTGTTGGTATTTACCATTCCTCCAGCTACCGCAAAGGATACGCCACGTACCCGGTATGTACTGCCACGCACCCTCAAGATAGAGAGCATCCTTGAGCCGGAAGTGCGGAGTCGAGGTATATTCGATACCATCGTGTATACCGAGAAAGTACGCATGAGTGGGGTGTTTGCAACCAAGGATGCCGAAGGAACCATTCCACTCCGTGCTACGCCAACGCTTGTGGTCTCTCTCTCGGATACACGGAGTATCGAGAAACAAATATCACTCATGTGGAATGGTCTTCCGCAGCCATTTGCACCCGGGTCAGGCGCAACGTTCTTTGATGCTTCAGGGGTGCATGCGCAAGTGCCATACCTATCTTCGGTTGCCGAGTACCCGTTTTCGTTTGAGTTTGAGATACAGGGAGCGC
>JAKFXP010000043.1 GCA_021731325.1 Parcubacteria group bacterium | reverse complement strand
CTCTGAAACCATATGTGTTTCAGAGTATGCTCGAATACCTGCAAGGATTCTAAAAAAACCCTCAATCTTTTCTCGAGTTGCTCCAACAAGGGCACTCCTCCCCTCAGCAAAGAGACGATCAACAGTTACCTTCCCGATGCCACGCGCGGGGGTATTTATGATACGTCGTATATCTTCGTGCGAGTCACTATTGAGGGCGGCTCGTAGATAGGCAAGAGTGTCTTTTACTTCAGCCCGATCAAAGAAGCGAGTCCCCAACACCTTATATGGTATGCCCGCGCTCAAAAAGGCATCTTCTAGCGCGCGTGATTGGAAATTGGCGCGGTATAATATAGCGATTTCGTTTGGTAGCACCCCTGCACCCACACGCACCCCCGCCATGTCAGCCACCTTTGCAGCCTCGTCTCGCTCGTCATACCCGGTAATTAATGAAATTTTCTCCCCCACTCCATTTTCCGTGAACAGGGTCTTGTCTTTCCGTTTACGGTTTTTTTTAATGATATCATTCGATACATCAACAATTGTTTGTGTTGAGCGGTAATTTTGCTCTAATTTGAGTATGGTAGCTTCTGGATACTCCTTTTCAAACTCCAAAATATTTTCAATCGTAGAACCACGCCAAGAATAAACATTTTGATCGAGGTCACCCACACAAAATAAGTTTTTATGGTCGAGGGTGAGTAGGCGAACAATTTCGTACTGCACAGCATTGGTATCCTGATACTCATCTATATGGACATATTGATACTGGGCATTAAGATCAGCACGAATAATAGGATTCTTTTTTAGCAGTGTGTAGGTGTGAAGCAGCAAATCATCAAAATCTATTGCCCCTTCGCGACGAAGCAGGGCGTCGTACTGCTCCCATATTTTTGCAATGGTAACTTGATACCATGCGTGTCCCGTTGATTCACGGTACTCTCCAACGGTTTTTGCGTCCCCTTTTGCTCGAGATATGGTACCCAACACACTTCGTGGTTCAAAACGTTTTTCATCCTCCCCGCATTCACGGATAGCTCGTCGCACTGCCCGCAGCGAGTCGGCGCGGTCATATATAGTGAATCGAGGAGAAAGGTTTGCAGCCTCAGCGTAACGCCTCAGGAGTATTGCAGAGAGTGCGTGGAACGTTGCAACGGTTGGGGGAGCGGTCAATGGTGTGTCATATTTCTTCAAAAGGGCTGATACGCGCTCACGCATCTCACGAGCGGCTTTGTTGGTAAAGGTGATGGCGAGAATGCGATATGCGGGCACCCCACCCTTGACCAAATGCACTATTCTATGTGCAATGGTACTGGTCTTCCCTGCCCCTGCCCCTGCAAGAACTAAGACCGGTCCTTCGGTGGTGCATGCGGCCTTTTTCTGGGCTTGGTTGAGCGACGATAAGTAATCCATACGAATGTATGATACCACACTGACTACGCTATCGTTTGGTGGCACACAAAGGTGTGAATAGCTGCTTGACGTTATCTCTCAGGCGTCTATAGTGCTATGGTACCGAAAGATTGACTGTATGGTTGTTTAGTCAAAGGATACTTTGACTGCTGATTGGAAGCGTGACTATTGTTTCCTATAAAACGTACCACCCTAAAACACAAGGGAGATAGGATGCATCGTCCTAACACCTCCCCTGTCGCATATTCACTCACTCACACGGATGGCGTGTGGAGGCTTATTATGTCAGTGACGTTGTGTGCGTTGCTCATGCTGCTGTACAGCAGCATTTTTGTATCCGACTCCAAGGCTTTTTTTGACGAACAAGAGGATTCAAACACAAGACCCCATACATCAGCGGTTGTTATGAACTCTCAAACGACCCCGCTCCTACAAGCTGCACGTAATATTGACCCTAATCCAGCCCGCGGCGGCGGTGATTTGTTGGTGGTTGAAGGTACTGCATTGGCGGTGGATACCAGTCCTTTTAGAGACGAACATAATCCTCTTACTGTTCAGAACGAGGTCGACCAAATATCACTATATTTGGTGCGCGAAGGCGACACTCTTTCGCAGGTTGCGACCATGTTTAATGTGTCGGTAAGTACTATTGTGTGGGCGAACAACCTTACCTCAAGTAGAGACATACACCCTGGTGAGACGCTACTTATTCTTCCTGTTTCTGGAGTCCAATATACTGTGAAAAAAGGTGATACGATACGCGCTGTTGCAGAAAAATACGGCGGAGATGTGGATGAAATTATTGCGTATAATAACCTTTCCGAAGAAGGTACCCTACAGCAAGGAGTGATCATCACCATACCAGGAGGAGAAGTTCCCGTTGAAAGATCGGCACCAAAACAAAATAGTGGTATTGCAAAAGCGGGTGTTGTTAATACTACCAATATATCCTCTGGATACTTCGTTCATCCACTACCACAAGGTGTTCGTACCCAAGGTATCCATGGATATAATGGAGTCGATATTGGGGCACCTACAGGCACCCCAATCCGTGCGGCGGCCGCAGGACAGGTCATTGTGTCTCGTGTGGGGGGCTGGAATGGTGGATACGGTAACTATGTAGTAATCAATCATCCAAACGGCACTCAAACACTCTATGCACACAATTCACAAAATGCCGTTTCGCAGGGAACCCAAGTAGTCTCAGGACAGATCATTGGATATGTGGGAAGCACCGGCCGATCTACCGGCAATCACCTCCATTTTGAAGTGCGAGGGGCAAAAAATCCATTTTAAGTGGTCATATAAGAGATTCCCGAAACTACTCAAACAACCCTTTAGGGCGATAGGTCAGTGCTTCAAGAACATGTTCTTGAAGCACTGACTCTGAATGTGCGAGGTCTGCAAT
>JAKFXP010000051.1 GCA_021731325.1 Parcubacteria group bacterium | reverse complement strand
AACACCTGGCACATAGCGGGTGAGATAGCGATTGATCGCACGCTTTCAAATTTTGATAACGGGGGGCACTTTGCATTTCCTATCCCCCTTCAACATTGGGATGCTCTGAAAGACTTTAAAGTGGAATTTGAGTATGTACGTCAAGACACGGCACGCACCGAGCTCTTTTTGGATAGTGTGTGGGTAGATACCACGTACGAAGTACATTCCGCTGATGAAGAATTGCCAGAGGTAAAAAACGTACTCCCCGAACTAGCGGTACTTGAAGACTCGGGTCGACCAGATCTTTTGATTGCAGATGAGAAGCGTATTGAACTCACCAAGGTTGAGGATGTGGGGAATGATTTGGTACTCCGTAGTGATGCAGACGTGTATAGCGGACTTACGACCGGTCGTGCCTACTTTGCAGTCACGAACCGCGGTGAGGATGAGCAGTCTTTTCGATTCCGTACGCATATTGGCAAGCAAGCACAGGTGACTTCGGTGTTGGAACGAGTAGAAAATGTACCCGAGACGGACGCAGTGCCAAGCTACAGCGAGGTTGCCTATTTTTGTGATGCGGGGTGGGAGTTGGCTGGGTTGGTAACTGATGAGAAGAATAACGAAACAGGTACTGAGGCTGTCGAAGAACAGGTGGGAACTTCCACTCCAAGTAACCCCGTGGTCGATAATGAGCCGGCTACCAGTTCTGAAGAAGCGGTGTCAATCGAGGAAGAAATAAGTGAAGAACCTGCACCCGTTGCGTTATCCAACCTCTATACCTGCAAAGCAACAAACGAAACGCAGACCTGCAACTCATTTAATGCAGAAAAATCCAACTGCATTGTGGGTAATGAGCGGGTGCGTGTGGATGAGACGGTGCGGTACGAAGGGGGGTGGAATACGCTCGCGCTCAAAGAGTATGTGCCTGCAAAGAAAAAGGGAAGTATCCTTGCGCGGTTATTTGGTGGTGCACAGGAGGTCGTAATCGCTCCAGAACTTGAACAGATTCATGAGACGGAACAGGAGTTGTCTATTATGCCACGAGAAACGAGATATTTTGCGGTTGATCTCTCGTTCCCAATACAACGAGCGGGCGAGTTTTTGGTTGAAGTTGCTTCGGATGAGGTGAGTGCCACCAAGAGTTCGTGGTGGCGAAGTGCATTTAAATACCGGGTACCGATTACCTACACGCGACCGAATGTTGAGACGGTGACAGAAGGTGAGGACACGGTGCCCCATCTCTCTGAAGTGACGGTCGACCAAACCATTTCAGAATTGTTTCAACATGCGGCACTCGATGGTGGTGATATTCGTTTCTATGACCCTACTCTTCGCAAAGAAGTACCCGCCAAAGAATTGCAATATACCTACCTCGATCAAGAGGCTCGGTATGCTATTGACCTCCCAGAGGGTCTTGAGGATGCAACATCAACCCTATATGCCTATTTTGGCAATGAGTATGTGTTTGCAGATGATCGCCTACCAGCACCACAAGAAACGGATACCCCCATCGAGTATCTGGGTGTCGCACAGCCGCAGGATGGGGTTGTGTTCTCGGTGCGAAGTGATCGAGAGGGGGTGGTGGTGGCATTGCCGTTGTCAGATACACCGATCGCACTTCCGTACGGTCATACGCGTGACGTATTGATTCCTGATACCCAGGGGAGTATTCGCGCGAATGCACCCATTACGATTGCGGTGACCCAATCAGAACATACGGCAGGCATCCATCGCCCATCGCTGCGACTGCCAAGTGATATGCATATCACGGAAACACTCCTGCCGGATGGACGCACGGAATCGCTCCTAGAACGGTACACCCTCAAAACTCTCCCGGCCACCTTCGGGGCAGTAGAACAGCTGCCTATCCCCGCCGTTGACGCATTCGAACCGCTTACCTACCAGAGCAAAGAAGATCGCATAAACTATCTACGCGAATTGCGTGGCCCTCGCTTCCATCAGTTCCTCGAATCACTCCAGGATTTTGAATTGGGTGATCGACCTGAGTTTAGGTTGCAGTACCAAGCGCAGAAGGGAAAAATTTCACGCTTCTTGCGTGGCCTGTTCCGCGACAGTAGACTGTCGTCCGTTGCACAAGTGCGACTGCTCCATAGTGGGGTGGTCGTCGAAGACGCCCAATTTGAAGTAGTGTATGGCATCGAAGGTGAGTGGACTATTCGTATGCTCGAAATGCCTCGTACGATTGTACCGGGTCTCTACACGCTTGAGCTCACGATTGATGAGATCGGTACCGTCTACGTAGATGCGTTTGATTTTTATTGGGGGGTACTTGCCGTCAATACGCCGCAGTCGTTCTATCTCGTGGACGATCCGGTCGAATTGCACATGGCAGCGCTCGATGATAAGGGAGATACGATCTGCGATGCGGAGTTGCGACTAACCGTGACTGACCCAAGTGGCGCGGCTGAAGAGGTGTCCGTTGATCCACAAGGTACCTGCGGCCCCAACAATGTGACGGATGATCCCGACTACCTCGCATGGTATCGACCCCACGTATTGGGTGCGTATCAGATTTCTTTAACCCACGTCAACCTCGAGGGCGACATTGTGCATCAGGTTGCAGATTCGTTTGAGGTTCGTGAGTCGGTACCGTTTACGATTCGACGTAGTGGCGCAACGCGCATTTGGCCAAAGGCACCCTATACGATGGAGCTGTCAGTGACCGCAGTCGATGATTTTACCGGACAGTTTGTCGAAGCAGTCCCTGAAAACTTCGTGATTACCGATACCGGTGGTGCCGAGACGGATATGTGGGGACATGCAAAACATTTGGTATGGGAGGTTGATTTGAAGGCAGGCGAAACACAAACATTTAGCTATATCTATGATGCACCCGATATTTCTCCGTATCTGTAC
>JAKFXP010000063.1 GCA_021731325.1 Parcubacteria group bacterium | reverse complement strand
GTTCCTTACGACTACCGCAAATCGTAACTCGTCAGTCATCAATCACGAGGGTGGCATACGAGTGAGTAGCGTAAATGCACAGCTCGCCCCAGGAGGCAATGCAGTAGCAATTACTACCGCATTTGAAGCACAAGAAGCGTCTCTCAATCTTCCTGATGGCGTATCACTCACCTATGGAGGCGACTCTGAACAAGTCCAAAAAACATTTACCGAGATGGGTCTCGCACTTATTACTGGCATTGTACTTATGTTTGCAATTATCGTGCTTGAGTTTGACGCTCTTGTGCAGTCTCTGCGCCTTCTTGCGGTCGTACCACTCTCACTTGCAGGTGTACTCTGGATGCTCTTCTTTATGGGACAACCACTTTCATTTACCGCATTTCTTGGCATCATTGCACTTGCAGGTGTGCTCATCAATCATGGTATTCTCCTTATTGACGGTATTAACGTACGCAAAAGACGTGATGAATATGGAGACCCTGAAACACTCATTCTTGATGCTGCGACGAGTCGTCTTCGCCCTATTATCCTTACCACCATTGCTACCTCAGCGGGTATGGTTCCGCTCACCCTCGTAAATGCGACATGGGCACCACTCGCCTTCACTATCATGGGCGGACTCATCTACGGCACGCTCCTTACACTCATCTTCGTCCCTCTCAGATCACTCAAAGCAGAGCAAAAGATCCAAAACAAAAATAAATAATCAATTGGTACATCAAAAAAAGGGCCTGCACTTATTAGCAAGCCACTTCATCCCCCTGTCCTACTCGGCACTACGTAACGCTGAGAGAGCACAGAAAGACACGATTACACCTGAGACAGCGCCCTTTGCTTGTTCCGATGATTCGCTGTAAAACGCTTTGCCCGCAACTCTCATGCAGGTGATGCGCTATGAGCGACGAGGTCTCTTCAGGACGAATCGGCGCGCCCCACAAACTGAGTCTTGTACTTGGTGGATCAAACGGTGCTGGTGGATTGGCAATTCCCATGTGGCCCTCCTTTCTAAGAACTACCCTACCCTTAATAAGGGTACTCCTCGTTCCCTCACTTTACGAAGTGGTATAAGTGTATAAGTGCTTCTGTATTTCTTTGATATTCAGAGAGCACTTTTCAGAGCCTAGAAATGCGCGTACAATGGAAATAGTTTAATCATTTATTATATATATGGACCAAACACAAAATCCAGAAGGAAGCGCACCTGTCACGCAAACAGCACCTCCTCAAGCACCAGTAACCGCTGGTGAAAACAATACAACCCTCATGGGGATTCTTGCCTACTTTGGTATTCTCGTTATTATTCCGTTTCTCATGGCAAAAAATGATCCTTTCGTTAAATTCCACATCAAACAAGGACTTGTACTTGTTGTAATCGAGCTTGCTGTTATGGTTGCCGGTAGTATGGTGTATATGATTGCTCCTATCCTTATGCTCGTTAACCTCGGGGCACTTGTACTCTCAATTATCGGTATAATAAACGTTGTAAACAAGAAAGAAGTGCCTCTGCCACTCGTAGGTCAATTCTCATCGCACTTTAAAATATAGTCTCCTTCTTATTTTCAAATCGCCGAAACCAAAGGTTTCGGCGATTTGTTATATCTGATATTCTAAAGCTCTATGGAAGAACGTTTTGTACGATTCGGTATCATATTCTGCTTCGCAGCTCTTGCTACACTCATTGACGGTGGTATCGGTATGGGATATGGAGTATCGCTTACAACCCTTCTACTTTCCATTGGTATCGGCACAGCAGTTGCGAGTGCGTCGGTACATATTGCCGAAGTGGTGACTGCGCTTATTTCAGGCATTTCACATTTTCTCCTTGGAAATTTTGACCAGAAGATATTCACATTTCTTGCAATTCCGGGTGTTGTTGGTGGTTCACTCGGTGCATATAGTGCAGTGCACTTACAAGACGTAACCCTGACGCGTCCAATAATTGCCTGTATACTTCTTGCCCTCGGGGTACTCATCATCATTAAATTTGTCAGAAAAAAAGAACTCCTTGACGCTGAATATGATCGTCCACGTGTCCGCCACCTCATGCCACTTGGTTTCGTTGCTGCGTTTATTGATGCAATCGGTGGAGGTGGATGGGGACCAATCACCACACCGACTCTCGTCCTTCGGAACGCAAACCCCCAACATGTTATTGGTTCGGTGAATCTCGCTGAATTTTTCATTGCCTTTTCTATCGCACTCACGTTTTTTCTCACACTTCCAAAACTCGACCTGACTATTGTTCTCCCGATGATAATCGCCGGTATCGTCTCAGCGCCAATTGGTGCACTTATCACAAAGAAGCTCCCTGTACGCACAATCGGTATTATTGTTGGCACCATCATCATACTCATTTCACTTCGAACTATTTTGCTCTCCTTCTGAAGCACATGTGCACACGCTCTCAAATCTTCAGCACGTCATTTTCCAAGGGTACCCCCGGCAATTATGTTCGACGTCCGACGTCGACCATAAGGCACGTGCAAAGGGTGACTCTTGGTAATTTTATAGGGTTGAATCACACTCTGCTTGGTAGACAAAAAATCACCTTTTGTTATAGTGGGAACGTCACAGCATGATGCGTGTGGCCTTGACCCGAGCGGGTTAAGCGTTCCTCGTCCACGTCCTTCAAGGAGAACGTCCATGAAAACCTGTCGCCGCGGCATCCGCGGTTCCCCGGCACGCGCTTCCCTGAACACCGCCAAGGTCGACCGCTTCAACGTGAAGCACACGGCGCACATCCTCGACACCGGCCAGAACGCGGGCACCGCCTTCGCCTGATCAGCGGCCGATCGAAAGCCTTTGGTACGGGCTTACCAAACAAATGACCACCAGACCGGGCGCGTTCACAAGACGCGCCCTTTCTCATG
>JAKFXP010000117.1 GCA_021731325.1 Parcubacteria group bacterium | reverse complement strand
ACTATTATGTCTCTGCTGGCCGAAACTAAAGAACAAGAGCGTTTTATGCAATTTGGTTCGCAGGTGAGCGACGCCACCCGTGCCACGATCGATATGGGGCATCATATTAGCACACTACTGAATCAACCAGAAACAGAACGACTGTCGGTCGAAACACAGGCAATGCTTTTTGGGCTTATATTCACCTCGTTTTCGAGCGAAAAAGAGGATGGCTTTTTTGCCAAATACCGAAAGAACATATGTGCGGCAATAGAAGATGCGTCCGAATTGTCGAATCTGCGAGAAAAAGTGCGTGCCGGCATATCATTTGACGACATGCTTCGGTTGCTCGAAAAACAAATATCCGTATTTACCAAAGTATGTCAGAAATAAAAGAACAATTGCGCCGTATCGAAGACCTCCGCTCGGTGAAGTACATTACCGGCACCCTTCGAGACATTAGTGCAATAGAAATTAAGCAGGTGCGAGAACGGTTTGAGAAAAATGAGCAATTTGCGGCTGAATTACGTGAGTTGTATCGACTCGTATGGACACTTGCTGAGCGCGCACAGCATAGTGCCGTGCAGCAAAAGGGAACCCGTACCCTGCACGTAGCCTACACCACCAATCGGCACTTTTATGGAGCTCTCAATCAAGATGTTATGCGTAAGTTTCAACAAGATACCGACTCCGAAGACAGTTGCCTCATTATTGGCGATATTGGTAAGGAATTGTGGCTTGGGAGTGTGCGAAAACGTCGAGAAGTGTCATTTACGACATTTGTGCAGGATACACCGAACCTGTCGGAGGTGACGGAGTTTTTACGACGGACAGCAGCGTATAATCGAGTCTTTGTGTATTACCCGGGGTTCGTGAGTGTATTCGTACAAAAACCAATGATGCTCGATATCACATTTCGACCAAGTGGGGTACGGAGTCAGCAAAAAGAGGGTAATGCAGAAAAATCGTTTGAAAATATAGAATTTTTGCTTGAACCAGATTTGGGAGAGATGATAGATTTTTTTAATAGTCAGGTTCGATACGTACTTTTTGAGCGTATGCTTCTTGAGACCCAGCTGTCACGTGTTGCTGCTCGTCTGGTCAAAATGGACACGGCAGACCAAAATGCTGATCGCTTGGTTCGTGGGGAGCAAACCGAATTACGCCGCGCGTACGCATCATTCTCAAGTAGAAGAATGATAGAAACCTTAGTTGGACACTTACAATGGCATACACAGAAAATATAACCAATCGTCCAGTGGGACGCATACGTGACTTACACGGGCAGATAGTGACCATACTTTGTGATACCGAATATCGACCTCCGCTCCGAGAGTTGCTGTACCTTGAGCGTGATCCAACGATAAAAATCGAGGTATATGCCTATGAAAACGACCGAGTTATTCGATGCTTGCTCCTTTCGAGTGTCACCTCACTCACGAGAGGAGATAGAGTACATGCAACCGGTACCGAAATCACCGTTCCGGTCGGGAATGAGGTGCTGGGGCGAGCAATGGATCTGTTTGGTAACCCAGAAGATGGAAAAGGTCCGGTTGTTACGAAGGTACGTACCTCAATTCATGGTGCGGTACAAAAACAGTTTGTGGATCAACCCACCAAACGTGAGATTATGGAAACAGGAATAAAAGCAATCGATTTTTTTACCCCCATGCAACGAGGGGGAAAAATATTGCTGGTTGGTGGTGCGGGAGTAGGGAAGACCGTGCTCATGTCAGAGGTATTACAGGGCTTAATTACTAATCATTCCGGCGTTACGATATTTGCAGGTATTGGTGAACGTACTCGAGAAGGTCACGAGCTATGGAACTGGCTTGCACAAAAAGACATTCTCAAAAAAGTAGTGCTGATGCTCGGAAATATCCACAAAAATGCCGCAGTACGTTTTAGAACAGCGGCAGCGGCAGCGACCCTCGCAGAGTACTTTCGTGATGAAGAAAAAAAGGACATTTTGTTTTTTATTGATAATATATATCGTTTTTTGCAGGCAGGAAGCGAGTTGGCAACGCTTGCGGGAGAAATTCCGTCTGAATTTGGATATCAGGCCACCCTTCAGTCCGAAATCGCACAGTTTGAAAGTCGCCTAAAGAGTACGGTAGCAAATAGCGTCACCTCTATCCAGACGATGTATTTGCCTGCAGATGAGATATCTGATCCTAGTATTGCGGTCACCATCCCCCACGTGGACTCTACCGTCTTCCTCAAGCGCTCTATTGCCCAACAAGGACGCCTGCCTGCCGTAGACTACGTGAGCTCGCGTAGTGCGCTCCTAGAGCCTGATATCGTGGGCAAAGAACACTATGCGGCAGTAACCCATGCCACCGATCTTTTATCTCAGCACGAAAAACTGTCCCGTATCGTGGCAATTGTTGGTCGTGATGAACTTTCTTCCGAAAATCGACTCGTGTACGACCGTGGACAAAAGATTCTTAACTACCTGACACAGCCATTTTTTGCCGCGGAAGTACAGACGGGCAGAAAAGGAGTATACGTGCCGCGGGAAAAAACTATCCGGGATATACAAAAGATTATTGATGGAGGAATAGATGATATACCTGCCACGGCATTACTCTACATTGGGACACTCGACAGTATTCGATAATCAAACGCTATGTCTACGACACCACCCCTATTACAGGTACGTATCAGCAAAGCTGCAGAAGTAGTGTGGGAGGGAAGCGCACGTTCGGTATCCTCCGAAAATGCACAAGGTCCATTTGATATCTTACCTATGCACGAAAATTTCATCACACTGATACGAGAGAAGCCAATAGTCATTGTTGACGAACAAGGTGAGCGGGTCGAACAAAATTTCTCTGTCTCTGTTTTGTTTGTATTAAAAGATCAAGTAAAAATATACAGTGACATAGGTAT
>JAKFXP010000087.1 GCA_021731325.1 Parcubacteria group bacterium | reverse complement strand
GCCGGTCAAAATACGTAGCCAAGAGTTCGAGGATACGGTTCTGTGCACCGTTGGTGTCCTGATGTTCATCAACCAAAAAATATTGATACTCTTCTTGTAGCTCGCGCAAAAAATCTTCGTGCAGCTCGAGCGCTTCAATGAGGAGCAGGAGCGAGTCATCAAAATCGTAGCGATGCCGTGTGGCAAGCGCCTCTTGGTATTGTCGGTATACGATTGCAAGCTCGCCGTTTTTATCGAGTGAACGCAATCGTTTGATATACTCCCCTTTCATCTTGCCAACATGTACTCCTTTGGTGTGGTACAAATCGGTCTGCGCCATGAGGGTGGCACGTTCATCTTCGACCCACTTCGCAAAATGAGTCGGGGTAATACCTTCTCGCTTGAGGTGACTGATACCCGACATAATATCTACGACGTTGTGATATGGCTCCCCCATAGGTTTGATAAGCTCAAATCGCCCCGCATCAATCAAGGAACGGATAATATCGATACGTTCTACCTCCGAACAATTCGTACGTCCCGCCACAAAACCAAACCACTCGGGATGCGTATCAATGAGATGATTCGCAAAACTGTGGAATGTATAAATTGACACCCGATACGCATCACTCCCAATAACGGATACCAGACGCTTGCGCATGTTTGCTGCTGCGGCATTGGTAAAGGTAAGTGCAAGAATGGCGTCAGCGGGTACGTCAGTACGTTTGAGAATATTGGCGATACGGAGAGTGAGAATTTGGGTCTTACCAGTACCGGGGCCTGCAATCACCATCACCGGCCCTTCGGTCGCATCCACTGCCTCTTTTTGCCGTGCATTGAGCTTCTGATACAGCGCGTCGAAGGTGGGGGTACTTTTGACCATAATGTGACTAGTATACCACGAACAAGAAAACACCCGCTCTCCATGAGAACGGGTGTGTACTTAAAATATGAACGAAAGACCAAGTCCTGCAGTATAGTCGGGACTATCTGCAGTCAAACCAAAACGGACGTACGGATCAAGTGCAACGTTGTGCGCGAGGAGGTAGGTAACCGACAATCGAACGAGTGCCTGTTGAGAAAATCGATCTCCGAGATGCGTCGGTGATACTCGACTCTCAATGTTTACGCTCGCGTCAAAGTCATGGGTAATAGTAACTCCCACCCCTGCCAAGTATTCAATACCAACGCCACCATAGGGACCACCAAGACTAAGTCCAATACGACCAATCAGGTATACGGGATCAAAAGATTTGACCAACGAAATGTTGGATAACCCACGCCAACCGGTATAGGTACCCGGGAGTGCATCGTGTGACCGTGCAGTGGTCGTCGGAAATGCGACGACTCCTGACCAAGTTACCTCAGGCCAATTTCCTGACTCATGCATGATCGTGTACTGTGCTCCTGCACTCACGTGCTGCAAGGTATCACGTGCAGTTATCCCGTTCGACCCTTCTCGATCAATGCGCCATTCAAAAGGAACACTCGCAAAAATGGTGAGTCGATTGGTTGCTCCGTAGTATACCGCGCCTGATGTAAGGAGTGTTTCTTCTCGTGACTCCCCCAAGGGATGGTGATTTGAATAATCAACATCGGCATCAACACGCACCGATTCTGATTGCAACTCGACCATATCCTGCTTTAAGAATAGCTCGTGTACGGAATGAAATCCTTCCGGATGATGTTCTTCGGTGCGTTCGTGTGCATATACGAGTGGTGCACATACCACACATAGACTTATGAGTGCGTATAGACGCATGTACCCTCCTGTACGTTTGTGATTGAAAAAGTGCGATGAGAGGAGTAGTAAAAAACTCCCATACAATACGATGCTGCATGGGAGGTGTAATACTGCTACTGTCTCCAGGTATCACTGTACTACATTCAGCACAACACGTCAATAGTATGGAGTGTTAGAGGAGGATGGTAACTCCTGTCGAGGTCACCTCAAGTATACCGTGCGTAACCTCATGTGTGCAGAGTACCTCCTGTTTTGCTCGTACGGTGATGGTACCTTGGTTCAGGTTGGTAACCAACGGTATGTGGTGTGGAAGAATGGTGAGCTCCCCTTCGGCACCAGGCACCACGACCGCATCGGCGGTACCCGAAAATATAATGCCATTTACTTTTGCGATATGTACGTGCATGTAAGTACTTTGTTATGCGTAGATTATGCGGTGACTCCATCAATACTCCCCTTCATGTAAAAGGCGCTCTCCGGTTTATCATCGTGTTTCCCTTCTACAATCTCCTTAAATGATCGTATCGTGTCAGCAAGTGAACAGTACGCACCCGGGGTGCCGGTAAATACCTCACCCACAAAGAATGGCTGACTCAAGAATCGTTGCACCTTACGCGCACGTTCCACCAAGAGCTTGTCTTCGTCGGATAACTCTTCTGTACCGAGAATGGCGATAATATCTTGCAAATCTTTATACCGCTGCAACACGCGCTTTACCTCGTTGGCCACAAAGTAGTGCTCTTCACCCACAATCGTAGGGTCGAGCGCCGTCGAACTTGAAGCGAGTGGATCTACTGCAGGGTAAATAGCAAGTGCCGCAAGCTCACGTGCGAGCACCACGGTAGAGTCGAGGTGCGAGAAGGTCGTAGCGGGTGCTGGGTCGGTAAGGTCGTCAGCGGGTACATACACGGCCTGCACAGAGGTAATTGAGCCCTTTGAGGTCGAGGTAATACGCTCCTGTAACATACCCATTTCTTGCGCAAGCGTTGGCTGGTATCCCACTGCGCTCGGTACACGTCCCAACAGCGCCGACACCTCCGAACCTGCCTGCGTAAAACGGAAAATGTTATCAACAAAGAAGAGTACATCTTTACTCAAACGATCACGGAAATACTCCGCAAGGGTAAGACCGGTGAGTGCCACGCGTGCGCGCGCACCCGGCACCTCATTCATCTGTCCAAATACGAGTGCGGTTTTATCAATCAC
>JAKFXP010000082.1 GCA_021731325.1 Parcubacteria group bacterium | reverse complement strand
GCACCCGATATTTCTCCGTATCTGTACTTACTTGGACCAGCAGAAGTACGTTCCGGCGCTTCTGATTCCGAGATACCTTTTACTGAAGCCCGTCAGTGGAAGCTCGCCTCGGACGCCGTCGGTGCGTATGTTGAACTCAATTCTGCACTCACAGTTACCGGAGCAAGTACGTGGGAAGTAAAAGATCTCTCGGGAGTAGGGGTACCGGCAAATGCGGTGGTCGAAATTGCCGTGAAGAGTAGTCGTACCAGTAACGGTACTCGTATCGGAGGAGCGCGAGCAAATGGTTCGGCACTCACTCGTAGTTTTACCATTCCACGCGTCAGTGGCGCAGGGGTCAACGAACTTACGCTCACCGTACAGTCATCGGCTACTTCCAGTATCGAGCTATTTGGCAGTAGTATTACCGAAGTAACCTTTACGCTCTTGGGATACTGGACTGCCGGTACGTACGTTGAGCGTATGCAACAGATTGACCCAAATCTCACGAATGCTACCTGGGGTCACATTCCCCTTTCTGCCTACGGCCCGACGCACAACAGTGTGGTCGAAATGGTCGTGGGCAACTGGGACACGGCCGCAGATCTCTCTGCCGGTATCCGTTCTGCAAGCTCTACTGTTGATCGTCGTATCACCCTCTCGCGCCCGCGCACCGGTGGTATCCGTTCCGCAACCTTCTTGGCAACCGCAAGTAGTAGTAGTGCCGGTATTGAAGGGTACGCACAGACCGAGGGTGCCAATAACGCCAGTGTCGATTATTGGCTCGTTGGGTACTGGTCGAGCAGTACGGTACCGACCGGTATGCGATATGTGGATCGTATCGACTCAGTCACGGTTCCGGCAAGTGCGACGACCTGGACGGATGTTGCCCTCGATTCGTTTGGTGTTGGAAAAAATGCAGTTGCGGAACTGTTAGTGGCAAATAGTGGACTGGCAAACACTTCCCTCGATCTTGGCGTGCGCGCAAACGGCTCTTCTTTGGGGCGCACCTTCACCTTGGGACAAGCCCTCACTGCGGGACAAAACCCCGGCCGTATGCTCGTTGCGCCCGACAACTCCGGTAGCTCCACGATTGAGAACTATGTCTCTCTTACCGCAAATGCAAACTTCACGATGCTGGGATACTGGCGTCCTTCCGATTATTCGCCAGAAGCTCCCACCTTCTATGAGGTACCGTTCGATAACGAAAAAACGGGCTCCTCAACTCCGTACTTTGATTTTACGGCGACCGATCCTGATGCGTCGTCAGATCTGGTGTATGAATTTGTGTACGACGACGATGCAGACCTCGACACCGCACCCCTCGACGATCGTACGTCGGACAATGAGACCGGCTGCTCACCAAACTGTTTTAGCAATGTGACGAGTGGGGGGGACACCTCACCCTTTACGGAGGGGAATCGTATTCGTTTTTCAATACAAACGCCACTCACCTCCGGTACGACCTATTATTGGCGTGTTCGTGCAAAAGACGTGACTGGCTCCAATAGTTTTGGCGACTGGTCATCGACCCAAAGCTTCACGTATGTGTCGGGTACCGATCCGAAGGCATGGTATCAAACCGAAGACACTCAGTTTGATACGGGAGTACTGGCGGGTACGGAGACGTATGGAAGTAATGCGGTACGTATTGCCACGACTCCTCCGACGAATGCGTTGATTGCCTACGGGGAAGGTGCGGGTACGACTCCTCGGTATCGTACCTGGGATGGCGCGGCGTGGTCTGCCGAAGGAAGTGCGCAAGATGTGGGTGGTCAGATTAGTTGGTCGGTGGTGCGTGCCGCTCCAACCCGAGACGAATATATCTTAGGTACCCAAGACCTGAGTGGCGACTTGAATGTGCAGGTATACGATGGGGGCACCGGGACCTGGGGCGATCTTACCGAACTTACCCCCAGTATGCCGAGTACCGACCGACGGGGTTTTGATATCGCATACCGGCCTATTACGGGAGATGCAGTGGTTGCCTATTGTGATGGCGACGCTGACCCTTCGTATACCGTATGGAATGGTACGAATTGGGTTGCTACCTCATCCATTGACTTCCAGTTTAATGCCAACTGTAACTGGGTGACCTTGGCAGGGAGTCCTACAAACGATGAGATAGTACTCTTGGCGCAGGCTGATTCTACCAATACGAGTAGCGACTTTGAAGCCCAGGTCTATATGAGTAGTGCATGGGGTAATAGTTACACCGCCGGTGCAAACACTGCTGCAGAGGAATATTATCAGCGCATGGCCGTCGCGTACGAAGATTCGGGTGACGAAGCGGTGGTGGTAATGGGAAATGCGGGTACGGCAAACTTTGTCTCTGCGGTATGGAATGGCGTCAATCAGACGTGGACAGCGGTGACTCCAAATCGTACGACCCAGGATGACTTTGAGTGGGGAAGTATGGCAACGGATGATGGTACTGACAGTCTGGGACTCTGTTACGTCGACGAGGACAACCAGGTACATATGGCAAAATGGGATGGATCGGCAAATACTTGGGATGCATATGATGCGGCGGGTGATCAAATCGACACCGCAACCCTTGTATCGGGTACCGACTACCACTCGAGTGCGGTGAGTTGTCAATACGAGGTCACTACCGGGAGAGATGGCTATCTCATGGCCGCGTATTCGGATGCCACCAACGGTCGGTATCGTTCATGGAATGGTACCACCCTTGCAACCGAAGCATCAGTCTCGACCATAGAAGATTCGTGGACGGTGGGATCAACACGTACGGGGGATGGCAAGATACTCACCGTATTTCGTGATAATACAAACGCTCGCTATGACTTTTCCTACTGGCACGGGAGTGGATGGTCAACGCGCGAGACTCTTGAGACATCTATGTCTGATACCGTAGAACCCTACGGTGAGCCGGTGGCACTTGCCGCGGCAAAATATCAGCAATCCGCAGGTTCGGTACGCTCACCAAT
>JAKFXP010000108.1 GCA_021731325.1 Parcubacteria group bacterium | reverse complement strand
CGCTCCCGCAAGAGTGCAAGCGCTGCTATCAATTGCTCGATTTTTTTGGATGGCGCAATACGACCCAATGAGAGTATTGACCGCGGCGTACGCACCACATCGTCACGCGGATAAAACATGCGATCGGGCACCCCCACCGGCATGAGGACTGTCTTTTGGTACCGAGCCGTGTACGAATACTGTGAGGTGCAAAATACCGCGTGACAAAAGAGTGTCGCAAGAGTGGTTTTCCAACTCCCCGCGTAGTGGTTGCGCCATAACGTGACCCGTTTACCCCACAGGCGCCAAAACACCCCTCCGAGAATTGCGTATTCCTGATTCTGGTGAATGTACACCGCATCATAGTCATGACGATACTTCCAGATATACCCATAAAACAACCACAGGTAGCGTATGCGAGAAGCCCGCACTTCTTTTCCCAGCGAAACCACCCGCACATTGTCAGGCAACTCGTGTTCCCCTTCCTTGAGACAAATAACGGTAATAGTGGCAAATTGCTCCGCAAATATACTCAGCCACTCGTGAAAAAATCCGAGCTCACGGTCATACTGGTCGACAATTTGGGTTACGATGAGGAGATTCATGTGTGAGATTATCGAAGTTTTCGCTCTAGTTTTTTGTACACCGCATCATCATTGCGCTTGCCGACCACAACCACCTCGACACTATTTCCCTGAATGCTATACACTGCGCGATACTCGCCAACGTCAATACGCATGAGAACAGTCCCTATCAGAGGACGAGCGTCAGAAGGGTGCGCCTCCAGAGCAAGGTCTAGGATACGCTCAGAAACCTGTCTCCGTTGTTTTGGAGGCAATCGTTTAATAAACTTCTCTGCCTGTTTTGATACATTAATCTGTCGCATTAAGCATCTCTTTTAGAAAACGCTCACTCTCTTTTACCCCAAGAAACCCGCCCTTCATAGCCTTCTCAGCACGTTTGACCCAGTACGCGTCGTCGAGTGTCTCGAAACGGTCGTAATCCTCAATAGAAACGAGTACGGCAACCGGCCTGCTGTTCTTTTCGATCGTTATCGGCCTGCGGCGTGCAGCGTCAAGAAGACGCCCAAACTGATTTTTGGCATCACTCGCGGTAAACGTGGTTTTTTCTTTGGGAATGGTATTTTGGCTCATATAGCCAGTATAGCTCTT
This sequence comes from Parcubacteria group bacterium, assembly GCA_021731325.1. GTDB lineage: Bacteria > Patescibacteriota > Minisyncoccia > Phycocordibacterales > UBA12088 > UBA12088. The sequence continues at coordinate 1,833 of JAKFXP010000108.1, read as the reverse complement.
TTGGCTAAACTGTACAAGGAGAGTACTGGTATAAAAAACAACCCATACACTAGCATGGGTTGTAGAAAAAGAACGCAGAATGTTATTAGACCCAGGTCTTTTGCAGTCTTGGTAGCCAAGGACTACTCAAGCGTCGCAGAAGCAAAAGAAGGCATATTCGTCGTTCCAGACACTCCCGAAGCTGCCGAGGCCGAAGGCGAAGGCGCCATCCGAGTAGGCGCGCACGCGCGGCACCCAGTGGCCACGATCGGCATCTTCCCAAAGACGTTCCACATCATCGAACGATGTGTACCATTTACCTTTTGGCAATTGATCACCTTGCTCTCGGTGCACCTACCCCCTCATCATGCAATCAAACACTACCATAAAACTCTCGGTACCACTGCACAAAATGACCCACCCCTTCTGTGATATGCGTCTGTGGTTCGTACCCCAGCTCGGTGCGGGCTTTGGTAATGTCCGCAAAGGTGTCGGTCACATCCCCGGGTTGCATGGGCACCACCACAACCTGCGCTTTTTTACCCAAGGCATCTTCGAGCATTCCTAAAAAATCTTTAACTACAACGGGAGTACCGCACCCTAAGTTGTATATCTGATATCCGTTTGGTTTGTTGAGCGCGCGGACAAACCCATCAACGATATCATCCACGTACGTAAAGTCACGCCGCATATCACCATGGTTATACAAGTTGAGCGGGGTACCTTTTGCGATCGCATCGGTAAACAGATACGGTGCCATATCGGGACGACCCCACGGGCCGTACACGGTAAAGAAGCGGAGTGCAGTAACCGCTATATCAAAGAGATCGTGGTATGCGTACGCCACCAGTTCTCCCGAACGCTTTGATGCCGCATATATCGACACGGGCTTGTCAGCACGTGCATCTTCACGAAACGGCATCTCGGTTGTGTCCCCATACACCGAGCTGGTGGATGCGTACACGACATGCGGCGCTCCATACTGCTTTGCACATTCAAGAATGTTCTGCGTGCCCACGTAATTACTGAGTGCGTACACATGCGGATTTTCTATCGAGTAGCGCACCCCTGCTTGCGCGGCGAGGTGTGCCACTTTGTCAAACGGGCCATCTTCCGCAAAGACCTGCTGTAACGCAGAGAAGTCGCTAATATCCACCTTACGAAATACCACTCCACGAGGCAGCTGCGCCAAGCGTGCTTCTTTGAGCGCAAGGTCGTAATAGTCGTTGACGTTATCAACTACCACCACTTCATGACCATCCTTCACAAGTCGCAGGGCAAGATGATTGCCAATAAATCCCGCGCCACCAGTCACGAGTACGCGCATACCAGGATTATGATTTTTTAGCACGCACCTTTGTAATACGTGGTTCGCCATATACCCCCGTCAAAAGATCCATATCTTTGTTACTTGCTACCAACAAGCCAAGGTTTGCCTCTTCAACCGCGCGCAATACCGCAAGACCTGCGGAATCAGTCGGTACGGTTTTTTTGTAAAATGTTGCAAGTGCCGCGAGATCTTTGGGAAAACAGTGTCCCCCTGCCCCACGACCCTTTTTAGCCCCCTTGTGACCGCTGCTATCAACCACATACATATGGCTCAATCCGATACGTGGATCGGCCATCATCGCCTCTGCAACCGTTTCGTAATCTGCCTTGAGTGCGCGTGCCAAATCGTAGAGCACATTCATGTAAATGAGCTTGACGGTGAGGAATACGTTACCCCCATACTTAACAATTTCGGCTTCACGAGAACCACAAATTTTTTCATACGACGCTTTGGGAAGTACTGAAAGTACGAGCGTAGCAGCATCATGGTATTTCTTTGACTTCTTAGGCATACCGACGATGTTG
>JAKFXP010000128.1 GCA_021731325.1 Parcubacteria group bacterium | reverse complement strand
GATTCCTCCACCAGAGGAATCCCTTGTAGAGTTCCTCAAGGCATGCACTACTGATGCAGCTTTCTTGGATACCATGCGAGATATGCGTACGTTTTATGCTCAGGTTGACCAACGAGCCAAACTTATCTTAGGAACAACCCTCCTTGAAAAAATATTCGATACTCCTCCAAAACACATATTGTCCCCAACGGAGGTAGGTACACTTATTAACCTGGTGGGAGAAGCATCGCTGACCGATACCCAAAAGCAAAAAGTATGTCGCGGTTTAAAAAATGCCAGCTGGTTTGCGGTCACCACGCGGAATGAACGCATGGCGCACGCGATTACCATGTGTATGGACGACGGCTCCAAGGACGCCATCAAACGTATAAAAACAATCTATGACGCACGTCAAAAAGAAGCACATAGCTCCAGCTCTTCTAGACCCCTACGTGAGGAAGCACTTCGTAATTTGGAGTACTTGTTTGAGTTCTATATGGTAAAAAAGTTTAGGTTCTTCCGAAGTCTAAATATGACATTCACTGATGTTATACGTATATGAGGAGCACATCCCTACCTAGGAGTTTTTGTCTTCAAGTACTGGTTCAGTAAGTCACAGAGACAGCGATTCACCATCGCGGCAAGTTTAATCATGTCATTGTACACCTTCTCGCGTTCTCCCACATCATCGACACTTTCTTTTAGGTACCCTTCAAGGGCAGCGTCGGCATAGAAAAAGCGGGTGACTTCGGCTTCGGTAAGTTGTATTGAGTACTGGGCATAGGCATTATCCTCGGTAGGTGGTAGCTCATAAAACTTATAGCGAAAACCCTTTATCAGATTTTGGGCAGACTGGTAGTAGTGAAATGCTACGTTGTGCCGTATACGCCCCAGCAGATTGAGTGTGTTACTTTGGTCCTTGCTCAGTTCTCTCCTATCGTTATTAGAGAAAGCAAGTATTACCTCCCACAACAGCACACTATCTTCTGACATGTTCGATGTGTATTTTTGAAACTCATCACTTTGTATGAGGTCAATATGCATATAAATGAGCTTCAACACCTCATGCGTATGGGCAATCAGTATCTTTTCTAGATAAAGTTTTGTACCGTAGTACTCGCCTGCGTGAGAACCCACTTCGGTAGGTGCTTCATACTTCTCAAGAAAATCAAGAAAAAGCGTCCTCACTGTCTTAATGTCGTTGTGTGCCATACCGAACACCAGGAACAAAGAGTCTATGTCAGACACCTTGGTAGGGGGTTTTGGTATGAGATCACTCGGGTCTATCTTCGCTTTACGAAATGTTGGGAACTGTTTCTTAGGAGGATTGCTCATACTCTGCCGTTGGCACTACACCAACACTTGCCTGAGGTGCTTGATAAGCCCCATCACTTCCTCCACCTTTGCTACGATGCGCTTTTGTTCGGCGAGGGGTGGAATGGGTATTATTAGTTTTGGAATTTCTTTAAGATTCAGTTTGTTGGTGTGTGAACCACCAGCCTTTATTTCATTGTACTGACCATAGAGCCATGGGGAGTTAAATACCAGGGCAAGATACTGTGGAAGAATAAATTTAGTAGGATATTTAATCAAGCCTAAACTTACGAAGATGCTGAATGGTCGATCTGTGTCCACTAGAATAGCCTTCCCGAGTGTGCCTATCCTGCAGATTAGGATATCATCTTTTTGAGGGTTGCATCTCTTTGAAAGATCAGTATGTTCTTGTTCACTGATGTACTTTGTGTGTGCAAAACTTAGCGAACCACCACTTATATCCTTAATGGAAAGAAATGGTATTCCTTTGTGGATGTACTTTGGAGTGAAGTGCGTGCCATCTGTAATTTGTACAGTTACATCGCCCAGTCGAGCCATTTTCCACGACTTGGGCATTTCATAAGGAATTTGTGCGTCACTTATTTCTTCAAGGGCATCTTTTTTTCTAGTGCCTATCTTGGTTTTTTTTGCTTTCAAACATTCTGTAGTGATCTCCTCATATAGGTCTACTGCTGTACCTTCTAAAGAATCTTGACGTACCAGCCTACCCGAAACCGCAAGTGTAAGGAGAGCACCCTCCAGTTCCTTCACATCTGCAGGAGTGCGGACAAGCTCGGTGAGGTGCTCAAGGAAGAGCGTTTTGCCTTCCGTGCCAAGGTCGTGGGCTGCGCTTTTGGTGAGGAGGGTACGGACGGCGTCGCGCTCTTTTTTCTTGGCTTCGAGTATGTCCAACTCCTTCATCACCTCCTCCACCTTTGCGACAATGCGCTTCTGTTCGGCAAGGGGTGGGAGGGGGACAACGCAGGATGACCATCGCGTAAGATTTACGAGCGGTGTCGCACCACCTGAAGCCTTGCTCCACACCAGTCCCTGGAAGTATCCAGATTCAAAGACGCCGAACAGAAATGTGCTGTCTACTAAGCAAGGCGTGATTTTGTTTATCTGCTGGTTGAATGTATATGTGCCGGTCACTAACGCAGTCTTTCCTATAGTTCCACCGATACACACCATCAGAACGTCGCCAGGGTATAAATACTTAGACTCAGACGCACCCTGCCTTGTTACTAATTTCGAGTACGAATTAATTTTCCCGTGTTGCACATCACCCGGCCCAACAAATGGAATGTCGCCGGCATAATTCCCAGTCACTCCAGTACGAGGTGTTTTGCCGGTATCTAATTTGCCGATCTCCATGAGACGTACCCACTTCCAACTCTTCGGTATCTCAAACGGTACTTCCTCGTCTGTAATAGGAGGCAATGGCTTTTGGGTGCGTTTGCGACTTCCCTCGCCTGTCGCAGCTCGCTCTTTTTGTATCTCTGCGCATAGCTCCTCCGCACTGCCCTCACTTAGGTCTTGGGGTACGAGCTTGCCCGATACCGCAAGAGTGAGGACCGCTTTACGCAAGCGTGCTATACCGTCGGGCAGTTCTATAAAGTCGCTGACATTGTCGGCGATAGTTTTGACATCACTTGGTGTCATGATGCGACAATGCCTCTGTTCGTATGCCTTTGATTTTGCCCAGCACTTCCGCTACGTCTT
>JAKFXP010000112.1 GCA_021731325.1 Parcubacteria group bacterium | reverse complement strand
ATATCTATCTTGTCACCCTTGTTCAAAAACACATATGCTTTCTTGAGACCTGATTTTATACCGCGTCGATTGCGCGAACGCAAGACAAAGGGACGAGCTTTCTTGTTTACAATATTCACTTTGCGAGGCTTTATACCATATAAGGCTTCGATGGACTTCATGATGTCTTTTTTGGTGGCATCGGGGGCGACCTCAAAGACGTATGCGTGCTGCATGGTCATGTAGGCTGCTTTTTCAGTAATGCGCGGACTTTTCAAAATACGCCCAGGAGTCTTGGTAAGATTAGCGCCCTTTGTGGCAATCAAAGCACCTTCCTTCTTGGGAGTCTTTTTAGATACTGCCTTGGGAGTTACTTTTGTGCCGTCTTCTTTTTTGCCAAATAATGCCATGGTAATGATGTTCTATGTTATGCCTTTTTTGGGGCGATGCGTCCTGCAAGTGTCTTGAGTGACTCTTCAGGCGAAGCAATGATGAGAAACTTGTGGCGAAGAACTTCAACCGGATTCAAGTTACGCACCTCTTCAATGCTCATATTGCCAAAGTTTTGGAAACTCTTACGTACCGCTTCGCTTTTTGCAACATCAGCGATGATAGCTGCATTGACGCGCTTGGTAGCGAGCTTCTCAAACCCCTTCACCTTTGCAAGTTCCGCTATCGTTGCCTTAGCCTCTTTGGTCTTGGGCGCGGCGAAGGTAAAAGCGTCTATGAACAAGATTTCACCATCCTTGAATTTCTTTGAAAGTACCGCATAGAGTGCTTTTGCACGCATCTTTTTATTTATCTTTTGACCATAATCGCGTTCATTGCGTGGTCCGTGAGCTACACCTCCCGTGCGCCAAATAGGGGAGCGGCGTGATCCGTGGCGTGCATTACCGGTACCTTTCTGCTTCCATGGTTTCTTGCCGGTACCGGATACTTCTGCTCGGTTTTTGGTGTGTGCCACCGGGGTACGGGCATTTGCCTGCATGGCAGTCACCACCTGGTGCACGAGATTGGCATTCCACGCAACGTTGAATACGCTCTCTGGAAGGGTGATGCTCCCTGTCTCTTTGCCCTGCTGATTGTATATTTTAGTTTCCATGATATGCAAATATCTCCTTATCCTTTGACGCCGCGTACTTCAATAAGTGTGCCTCGTCGTCCCGGTACTGCGCCGCGCACGATAAGCTGGTTCTTTTCTGCATTTACTCCCACGATCGTAAGATTTTTTACCGTAATACGACGACCACCCATACGTCCTGCCATACGCATTCCTTTTGGCACCCGACGACGAAGACCGCCTCCAATAGAACCTGGGGAACGCTCGTTGTGTGCCTGACCGTGGGTGCGGGGACCACCGTGGAACCCGTGACGCTTCACTACTCCTTGAAAACCCTTTCCCTTTGAAGTACCTGAGACAATGACTTCGTCGCCAACCGCAAACATTTGGTCAACGGTAACGATTGCACCTGCCTCGAGACTGATCTTTTCGCTCTCGTCCGCACGATATTCACGCATCTCGGTAAAGAGACCTTTGGGACGCTGTGCCTTGTTGACGCGACTCTCTTTACGATCACCAAAGCCAACTTGTACTGCAGTATAGCCGTCTTTTTCATCGGTCTTAATCTGCGTGATGGTATTGGGAGTCGCCGAAAGCACGGTCGCAGGATGAACTCGACCGGTCTCGTCGTAGATCTGCGTCATGTATTCTTTTGTTGCCAAAATGAATTTCATTGTATTGAGATTGTCTGTTGAAAAATAGAAAATACCCGTACGGACCGTAACCCGTAGGGGTATGTGGTCCAGAGGTCCCTTCGCGTATGCGAGTCATTTCTGCGGGACATGGGGCATGTAGCTCGTATACGTATATGAGTTACAGCCCTGACACTATACACGAGTGTGACTGGAATGCAAGATTTTCTCTGTGGGTATCAAACAGGTACAGCGTCGTTTGACATAGTGCTATATTATATGGTATAATCATACTTGAATTCCCTTCCGTATGGGCGGGTGGCTCCCTTTGGGAAGTATCGAGGCTTCGTTCTCACCTCATCACAGAGAACACGTACACTGAAGGAGGGTCGTATGACCACAAACATGTTGCTGCCACAACAGCTGCAAATTACCAACGGAGCGTCGAAGTTTGATCTTATGCTTGCACTTTTTGATCACAAATCAGAAAGACGAGTGGTAGATTTTACTCTACTTGGCTTCGAAGGACAGGTGTTTCAAGCAGGTATTGCTGCGGTAGAGGCCGAGGATGGATCTGGAGAATCCTGGCTCATAAAAGGCACTCTGATAGACCATCGTGTGCCTGAGAAAAAACATCATATGTTCAAAGGGTACTTTCGTACCGACAAACGAACCGGTTGGTTGGAGTTACAAAGAAAGATAGTGTAACTGCATGTGCACACAAGCGAGTCAGCAATGGCTCGCTTTATTATATAAGCGCTTCCACAGTGCACTTGCACTCGCAGACGTCGCTTGTGGGGGCACTGAGGGGTATATCAATCTTGGCACCAAATCTTGGGGTTATGCCCGCTGGCTACCTGTTAGTCCAGGAAGCAGGAGGTACTATTACCACCCTAACGGGTACACTCTGCGACCATACGGAACCCTACTTTATCGCATCTCTAACGGAATCATACACCCGACCTTGGTTGCTTTGATACACCAGGTACATGAGGAATAAAAAAACGGGTGGCAAAAGCCACCCGTGTACCATAGCGCGTACCTACGTACCTCTACGTATTAAGGTGCGCGGAACGATTACGTTTCAGACAACGCTGCACGAGCTGCAGCAAGACGTGCAACCGGTACTCTATTTACTGAGCAGGACACTTTACTTAATCCAATCCGTTTAAAGAAGGGGAAAGAATTAGGATATCCACCATGCTCACCACAAATACCGATGGGTAAATCTGGGCAGAACGCACGAGCTTGTTTGATAGCATGATCCATCAAAAAACCGACACCTGCTTCATCGAGTACTTCGAACGGATTTTGTTCCATTGCACCCTGTTCCTGGTACTGTGG
>JAKFXP010000109.1 GCA_021731325.1 Parcubacteria group bacterium | reverse complement strand
ACGTAGGGAGCTACGTAGCTTCTATGACCGCTTCACCACCACGATAGTGCACTTCGCGACCAGGGCGGCGATGGTGCCAACTGCTGCCAAAACGGGTACCAGGACTGCGCCAATGGCGCCCACCGTGAGGGGGAACTCAATAATAATCTCATCCGCTTCATTCTTAATCATAATCTTTCGGGCATTGCCGGCTTTGATGAGTTCTTTTACTTTGGCAAGGAGATCATCGCCAGCCACCGTAAACTCTTCTTTTTGTTCTTCATTCATATGATGGTATTACGCGACAATGAGGAATAATTTTTCACGACGACTCAGCTTTTTAATCCGCAGTTCCTCTTTAAGTGCACCTGCGCGGTCGACACACACTATGGTGTATACCTGTCTGACCGGACGCCTACCCCGAGTGTACTTGGCACCCAAGGGTGAGGTGTTATGTTCTACCACTCTTCGTGCCACATCAGTCGTGATGCCGGTGTAGAGTGTGCCGTCAGCACAGGCAAGTATGTAGACGTAGTACATGGTGACCCATTACCCATTTGTTGGCCCCGTATCCGGAGCATCATTATTCAACACCACACGACGTGCGCCCTGTCCTCGTACCGTGAGCACAAACAAACCAATCAACACCAGTGCAGCGATTCCCATTCCCACCCACGGCACCCACGGATTACGCTCCGTAAATCGGTCTTCTTCCTGGTCACACACATCTCCAATACCATCGGTATCAGTATCTTCCTGTCCCCAATTGGGATCCTCGGGACAGTTGTCCTCGGCCGAGATGATACGGTCGCGATCAAAATCATCACAGGCATCTCCGCGCGCATTACGATCAAGATCTACTTGGTCGGGGTTTACAACCTGCACACAGTTGTCTCGTTCATCAGGGATACCGTCCGTATCAAAGTCTGACGGACTAAAGGCCGGATTTGCGACCAGAATACCCGAGACCTCACGCACTCCTTGCGGCGCCTGCAACTCTGCACCCTGTTCGGACAACACACCAAATGCACGGTCGGGATCCAGATAGACACGGTAGCTCATCTTGGGTTGTGCAAGAAAACGTACCGCTTCAGTCCAATCGGCGTCACTCGATTGCACCACCGTAAGTTCTGCAAGACGAAGTGGCTGCACGCACTCAAACGTAATCGTAAATTGTTGGGCGGTTGTTTCTGGAAAACGAATGATCGTACTCTCAAGCGGGCGCGTTGCGACGAGTGTCGAGGTAATCATTTCGCCCTCGGTGGTTTGTATGGATACTGTGCGCGGAAGTGACACGTTGGGCGCAAGTGCCAATCGCACCTCAGAGGTCGTAATGGGCTCATCGGCAACAATCGTCACGTATGCAAGATTACGCACCCCCTCTTCAAACGAAAAATCAACACTCGTTTCCAAATCATTATCGGTAAGTGCTGCATATCCAACACCGGGCATCGTTCCCGACAAGGTCACGGGGGTATTTTGATCGATGCGATTAGAGACGACGAGTGCCGGTGCCATCAATGCATCACCACTCACCGCAATCGCTTGTCGATTGTGTATATACCCCGTTGGTACCGGTACCTCGAGCACGGTGGGTACCAGGATATCTTGTGCCGGAATCTCAATAACCGAATGGAATGCACGTATATCTGCAGTATCTCGTTCTACCCATGCAGGAGGATTGGCGTGCGCTATGTAGGTACTGGTCAAAACACTGAACACAAGCAGTGGCGCGATGTGTAGGATACGAAACGAGTTATGCATGATGGTCTTGAGTATCGTGAGTAATGAGAGGTGTGGGGGTTCGCGTGGCACCACGCTCAAGCCATGCGACCGCAATAAGGAGCGCCCCAATCATAATAAATGTTACCACGCGCCCCGACAGTGCCATATTCCATACCTCCACCAACAGAAGTCGTCCTACCACAAATACAAACAAGCTGATTGCCACGCGATGCCTCCATACCGTACCCGTCATTTTTGAAGACACCAACAAATACGATGCAACCAACGTGTATAGGACAAGGGTCAGCATGGTACCCAGATCACCATCGGGATAGGTGAACGCGTGTACCACGAGCCACGTGATCACGAGCGCATACAGTCCCGCACCAACGTATGCGGCATAGGCAACCCCTGCCAGTAGAGAGGAATCCTTTTCTGCACTACGACGAGTTTCCTGCGCAAAATACATACCGATACCCGCAAGAACTGCGAACATGCTCATAAGCACTACGGCATGTTCGTGTATAATCGTGTTCCGCCAGAGAGAGGCATCCATGCTCTCAAACGAGAGTGCTAGGGGTACCACAAGAGGTAGCGCGAATATCCACACTTGATCTGCGCGTCGAGTAACCTGCCATCCAAGTGCAAGCACGAGTGCAGCTTCGATAATCCACGCGATGGTGAGCGCCGGCCCTTCAAGAAGAAGACTCAAGGCAACTGCAAGGTACCCTGCACCCACACCACCATATGCATAAAAAAAGCTGTTCCCTGCCCCCAACTGCACCGCAAACTGCGCACCGAGCGCAAAGACCAATGTCCACATAACAAGGAGCATACTTTGCCACTCAGGGGCTGCGGCAACCATAATCCACGAGAGGAGGTATGCGCCCGAACAAAGTGCCAGACACACGTCGACCATACCCAAGGTGCGGGCTTTGCGAATAGCGAGCATTGATGCCCCAAAAAATAATCCCGTAAATAAAAATGAAAAAAGTAGTCCTGCATCATAGTCTGCCGAGTGCCCATACCCCACCAGCCATTCACTACTGTAAAACCACGTAAGGAGAAGCGATGCCAATACCAACTCACGCCAACCGGTATATGCCGCAATAGCGAGTGCACTTACGGCAACAACCAAGAGGTAGGTAAAAAGTCCCACCAAGTCTGGTGCAGGCCCGGCAACCAAAAGCGGGGCAATTCCTGAGAGGAGTGTGGTACCGTACGCCAGTGGTTTGTGATTCACCACGACCGAAGTCACTCCGAGAAGCGCCGAGGTGAGGAACATAAGGATGAGTGCACTTGCAGGCGAAAAGAAATCATATACTTCTCGCGCAGCGTAGAGCGTGAGAACAATACCAGTTGCAC
>JAKFXP010000068.1 GCA_021731325.1 Parcubacteria group bacterium | reverse complement strand
GACACGTATACGGGCGTTGTTGGTTGTCAGTAGCGAGTGACAAAACTTGACAAGGCTTTTTTCTTATATATTCTAAATTATAGAAAGTACTTATTATTCTTTCTATTTCTCTAATTTAAGCACCTAGGAGGTGAAAAGTGAGTGGATATACTAAAGAAGACGCGGCAAATGACACAAACGTCAGCATAAAAGATGTGTCGAGAAGTTGGCATGATTCGCGTGACGATGCAACTAAAACTGGTGACTTCATTCGAGGTCTTGGAAATGTTGATAATGACAAAGCTTCACTTGGTGCACACAAAGATGCACGTGATACATTTGTTGACGTTATGACCGACGCGTACACAAATAGTGAACGAGGCAACGAGAGTTACAAATGATACAGGGTGAGGGTTATTTTGGTAACTCTCACTTTTCCATATATAAGATTACGTACAATACTATGAATCAGCAGCTACCCATATACGAAGAATCAGAAATATCCATCACTGCTGCACAGGTATCTGACCTCATTACCAAGACAGTTGCCCTTACTCCTGACGAACAAAGTACGCTCCTCATCGACAATAGTATTGGTGCACTCACGCATGCCATGGAGGCATTTTTTGACGGTCTCATGGGTCTATACACCATCCATCCAGACGACCGTGATACTGTGCGTGAATTTTTACATGAAGCAGTGCTGTACACCGCAAAAAAATATACCGATGGTCAAATGTATAATCCAAACCACGCTTCATTTGCTGTGTACTACAGTTGGTATGCAGCACAGATACTTGAGTCGTATCGACGAGGGGGAATAGAGCAGGCGCGAGAGTGGCACGATACCGCTATGGGTAATTATTTTGAATCAAAGAACGAGACCTTCGTTCGACCGGTAAAGTAGTCAAGAGGAGCTAGATACCCCATCCTCTCTATGGTACAGTGGTAGCCATCTATGGACACGATATCAGAAAAAACTGCGCAGATTGACGCAATACTTAGTCGAGGAGTGCTGGTTGAGGTCTTACCGAACAAAGACGCATTTCGTGCACGGCTGTTGGAGGGGACTCCCCTCAAAATCTACCTCGGTGCCGACCCTACCTCAGGAGCACTGCACCTGAGCCATGCAAAAAACTATATGCTCCTTGAGGAGTTTCGCACACTTGGTCACCAGGTGTTTGTACTCATTGGTGACTTTACGGCACGTATTGGCGACCCGACCGACAAGACAACGGCACGGCAACAGCTCTCAAAAGAAGAGGTGACTGCCAATGTAACGGGGTGGCTGAGTCAAATCGCACCCCTTATGGATTTTAATGATCCCCACAACCCTCCGCAGATTGTGTACAACAACGACTGGCTCTCGAAGCTTACGATGGAAGATGTGTTGCAGCTCTCCGCACACTTTACCGTACAACACATTCTCGAGCGCGACATGTTTGAAAAGCGTATGCAAGAAGGGAAGCCTATTTACCTGCACGAGTTCATGTACCCTCTGATGCAGGGCTACGATAGCGTCATGCTCGACGTTGATGCAGAGCTCTGTGGTACGGATCAGATTTTTAATGCACTCGTGGGACGCACGCTCTTGCGCAAAATGAAAGGGAAGGAGAAGTTTGTCGCTGCGGTAAACCTGATGGAAGACCCCGAAACGGGTGCACTTATGTCTAAAAGTCGTGGTACCGGCATTTTTCTTGATGCCACGCCGTTTGATATGTACGGTGGGATTATGGCACAACCCGACTCAATGATTCGCGTATTTTTGATAAACAATACCCGTATCCCGCTTCCTGAAATTGAACATATCCTTGAGACACTGTCACCACGAGATGCAAAAATGCGTACCGCGCTCGAAATTACGACGATATTCCATGGCAAGGAAGCAGCGGAAGCGGCGCAAGATAAGTTTGTTACGGTATTTCAAAAACGAGAAGTCGCAGAAGATATTGAAGAAAAATACGTTTCTTCGGACCGTCTGTCAGTATTTGACCTCGTGCGTACCTGCCTCGATGATACGGTGAGTAATTCAGAAATACGCCGCCTCATTGAACAACGGTCGGTCAAAGTAGACGGGGTAGTAGCAGGTACCCCAGCCGATCTCGTCACCATCCTCCCTGAGGGAAGTGTATGTACCGTCGGAAAGCGCAAATGGTTTAAGGTACACGTAAAGCACTAGTCACTACACGAATCATTGTATTTACTAATTTTTTGTGTTATAAAATTTATGGCGTAATGTTGCGTCGTTCTTTTTGGAGACATACCCATGGGATGGACTGGTTGGTTCAAAGATGATACCGGTGGTGATTCTAATGAAAAAATAACCACTGATTCTGGTTACACAAAAACAGAAATACTTCGAACTGAAGATAATGCGAAAGTTGGCAGCCGCAATGATCATTCGCATGTAATAATACGTGAGAAGCCTGATGGTTCAAAAACAGCAAGCGGGCACGGTATCTTTGGAGGTAAAAGAAAATGATGTAATCGTACCCCTTCTCTTTACACGAGAGTGGGTACGGTTTTTTCGTATATCGCAACCACTTCATCTCGTGTAGTAGTGGGGAAATCAGATTGATTTTTTGCATACACCATAGCCTCTAGAGCAAACTGATAGAAGGTATCTGGAATACCTCGTAGCTCAGATATGAGAAAAAAATAAGTAGCGATAGTAGGGTTAGGGCGCTCAGCCTCTATGGGTAACTCCTGCATACCATACTGAGCGAGTGCGCGGTACGAAACAGTATTCATTCGCAACTGTTCAAGTAAGAATAGTACATGTTTATTTTCTGGTTCATGCTCAAAGATAGCTCGTATTGCCTTAGGATCATTCCAATGTTCAAATATATGGGTATCACTCCTCCACTCCTCATTGCTCATAGTACACTCCATAGTACCTTAACACAGGAGACATCATAGCATTGACAAATACTATGAATAATGCTATTATGCATCTCTTGTGTATGGTGTACGTATTGCGTCGGGGTAGGGGTGCCATGGTATCCTTCTCCTCGTAGTCACATGATTATATCATCGTACCTGTAACGCAAACCGTTGTATTTCTTAGGAAATACACGATTAGGCATGGAAAACAACA
>JAKFXP010000048.1 GCA_021731325.1 Parcubacteria group bacterium | reverse complement strand
CACTAAAGAGGAGACCGGTACCGATGTTGTTTGCAGGAGATGATGAGGCGGTGTGGACGAGGTTCATGACATCGGCAACACTGTTGGTGCGGTTGTCGATGACGTTGCCTTCGAGCGCGTAGGTGTTTGCGAGGCTAGAGGTTGCGAATTTGGTGAAGGCACCGGTACCCCGGGCGTAGAGATCACCACCGACGTTGAGACCACCGAGGATGTTGGCGGTGTTCCCTACGACGAGGTCACCGGTGACATCGATGGTGGTTGCCTCCAACGTACCTGCAAGGAGAGAGGAGAATTCGGAGCCGTTGATGTCGATGACTGCAAGACCCGCGGTGTCATCAGCAACGTACGCGTACCGGCCAGAGACAATGACATCTGCCGCAGTGCCGTTCGTATTATAGGTACCGACAATCACCGGATTGGTAGAGCTACCGACAGCGACAATACGAATACCACTTGCTCCATCATTTACGTACGCGTACTGACCAGAGACATATACGTCTGTTGCATTTGCCATAACTCGTGTACCAACGAGTGTTGGATTGGCGGGATTACTCACGCTAATAACCTTGAGGCCACCCGTATTATCTGCCACATACGCGTAGCGACCAGAGACGTATACACCATATACCTCCGAAGCGGCAGCATACGTACCTACGATGGTTGGGATGTTGGGATTACTCACATCAACAATACGAAGTCCGCCAGTAATATCTGCGATATACAAATATGTACCCGAGAGGTGAATATCATTAGCTGTATCTGTTACGGCTAATGTACTCACGAGTACAGGATTGAGAGGATTACTCACATTAATAATTTGAAGACCTGCGGTACCGTCAGCGACATACGCGTAGCGACCAGAGACGATAATATTTGATGCGGTATCCGTAGTGTCGCGCGTACTCACGACAAATGGATTGGTGGGGTTACTGATATCGACAATAGTGATGCCCGATGGACCATCAGCGACATACGCGTAGCGGCCAGAGACGGTGACGGAGTAGGCGCTCCCTGGCGTATCTGCAGTACCAATAATAGACATGCTTGCAGGGTTACTGATATCGATAATCACAAGACCGGTTGAATCATCAGCAACATACGCGTAGCGGCCAGCGGTGTATACCCCTCGTGCCCTCGTGGTATCGATAGTACCCTTTACTACTGGTCGTACCGGATCATTCGCCTCAATACTTCCCCCATACACCTCAAGGAGTGCGTTGGATGACGTCGTGCCGTACCCTGCGTTCGTAGTTGAGCTGTAGATGAGCATCTTGCCTGCAATCGTACTCGTTGCGGTGGTTGAGGTTGCGACAAAGGATGCCATGGTTGGGGTGCCGGTTGCGGTGAGCGTGGTTGCACTACTCCAACTCGTAAGCATACCGGCAGTACCTCCTGAGAGCGCACTGCTGGTGAGACAGATACCCGAGATGGCATAACATCCCGCCGTGATATTGACACCATTGTTTGCCGTCGTTGTTGCCCCACTCGCTATGGTAACCGAACCTGTTGCGGAGACACTGAAGTACTGCGCACCGGTTGACGAGGCGAGTAAGAAGAGGGGTGAGGTGGTGCCCGAGGTACCGGTGACCGAGAGTTTTGCGTAGGGGGAGGTGGTACTAAGGCCGAGGTATCCTGCATTGGTAAGACGCATCCACTCGGTAAGACCGGTGTTTGCGTTCTTGGTTGAGAAGGTGAGGACACTGGTTGGTGAGGTAGTAGAGACAGAGGTTAAGATGCTCGCGATTTGTGCCGTAGAGGTTGCAGCGTACGAGCTACTTGCAACCACACTATTACCCCATGCGTCAGATGCACTAAAGAGGAGTCCGGTGCCGATACCGTTTGATGCGGTACTACTTCCTGCATGTACGAGATTCATCACATCAGCAACGCTACTCGTACGGTTATCGATGATAGTACCTTCGAGTGCAAATACGTTTGCGAGGGATGATGTTGCTGCCTTGGTGAAGGCGCCAGTACCACGAGCGTAGAGATCGCTTCCGACATTGAGGCCACCGAGGATGTTGGCGTTGTTCCCTACGGCAAGGTCACCGGTGACGTCAATCGTCGTTGCTTCAACCGTACCTGCAAGAAGAGATGAGAACTCGGAGCCATTGATGTCAATAATTTGGAGACCTGCGGTACCGTCAGCGACATACGCGTAGCGACCAGAGACGTAGATACCGGTTGCGGTCCCTGTAGTATCAAAAGCGCTCAGCATAATCGGCACCGTAGTAGAACTTACATCAACAACTTGGAATCCTGCTGTGCTTTTTGTAGTATACGCATGGCGCCCAACGACCATTACATCAGTTACTGAGTTTCCATCCGAATCTTGTAGAACCGGTGTATTTGGATTACTTACGTCCACAATGACCAATCCCGAACTAGCATCTCCAAGATACGCATATCGTCCCACGACATACACACCTGTTACTTGTACACCGAGACTCAAGGAACTTACGCCCTGAGGATTTGTTGGAGTGCTAATATCCATGATAATAAAGGCTCCGTTATCACCAACATACGCATAGTTACCAACTACAAATACCGCTTGTGCTGAGGCAGTATCTAGGGTGCCAGCTAATTTTGGACTTGCCGGCACACTCACATCAATAACCTGCAATCCTGCGGTACTGTCAGCAATGTATGCGTAGCGACCAACAACCACAATATCGACTGCAGTACCGGTCGTATTGTAGGTACCAATAAGTACCGGCAATCCAGGATTATTTATGTCAATAATTTGGAGACCTGCGGTACCGTCAGCGACATACGCGTAGCGACCAGAGACGTAAACATCGGTTGCGTTCCCTTTAGTATTATACGTACTCATCAGGAGTGGGGTGGTTGGATCAGACACGTCAATAATCTGCAAGCCTGAGGCGCGATCAGCGATATATGCGTAGCGACCAGCTACATAGACACCATCAGCTGTACCTGAAGTATCTATACTACTTCGAATTACCGGCTTCACTGGATCATTCGCCTCAATACTTCCCCCATACACCTCAAGGAGTGCGTTGGATGACGTCGTGCCGTACCCTGCGTTCGTAGTTGAGCTGTAGATGAGCATCTTGCCTGCAATCGTACTCGTTGCGGTGG
>JAKFXP010000040.1 GCA_021731325.1 Parcubacteria group bacterium | reverse complement strand
CATACTGCGTAGCATACCAGATGACGCACCTGATGGCACTTCGCACCGTACGTATATTTTTGTATAAAAAAGAATGAGCCTCCGCGAAAAAAATTCGCGGAGGCTCAAGTGTTCAAGAGTTGAAATAGTCTGGGAGACTATTTCAAAGCCCTCAAGGGATCAAGAATCACTTCCTGGCAGCCGACAAACCGATAGGGCGTTGCGGCCGTCGCCCCAATAGTAGTCGACGCGGAGCCCGCCGGAATCGAAGTAGCCGACGCGGACACGGCGACCGTCCGAGTCGAGACTGGACGTCCGAACGTAAACGCCTTCGAAGAGTCGGATACCACGAACCTCGAAATAGGTCGTGATGAACCAGCTCATCTCAGCGGCGTTCGGCACCTTCTCGAGTGCGGAGAGAAGCTTGTTCTGCTCGTTCCAGTTTTTGCTGGTCGAGTTCGGAACAGGCGTCTTCTTGATCAGGAGCCAACCGAAGGACGTCTTGTCCTCGCGGGCGAACTTCTGATCGGCATACCACCCGCCAGTCTTCGAGTAGAAGTGGGCGGACTGGATCTCCCGAACATCGAGCGTGGACATCGCGGTGGGCGGTGCGGGCATGACGGCGTAACCGTTTTCCTTGCACCACTTGAGCACGTCTTGGGGCGGCAGACTTTCGGCAAGCTTGTGAGTCTCCTCGCCGGTGTAAACGATTGCTCCGCGAGCCGAGGTTACTTCCTCGGGCGTAATGAAATCCGCCCCGAGGATTGACTGTGCCAGACCGTAGTCGGGCACTTTCGCGGTGAACCGCGCGACGCCAGCGATCAGATAGTCCTGCCATTCGTCTCCACGACCGAAGAGTCGCTGGAGGCCGTCCTTGTCGGGACTTACGATGGTGAGCGCTTTGCGCGCACCATCCTGCGTGAATCGGTTGTACTGCGTACGCTGCTTTGAGGTGATCGAGTTCATCGTCATACTCCTTGGTTTTGCCCAACGCTGGGCGAGCGACTGTCTCGGAATGAGACGAGCTTTTTAAGGCCCTAATTAAGCCACAAAAAGCTCGTCTCACATAACATATATAGTGATTTTTTGGTAAAGAACGGATGCTTTTTATACCATTATATATAGCATCTTGTCAATGTTTTGCTGGCATAGGCTATCACAGTACGTAACAATACGTATATGTACTCACAGTGTGCGTACATTGCACGCACTTCCTACACATTCAGCTGAAAAACGCTCGAATGTGGGACTTTCAAGCGACACCATGAGGTCGGTGCGACCAGTACCAGAAGTATCAAAACGTGCCACAACGGCATCAGCAACGGCGTGTGCGGGGTCAACAAGCTCTATGCTCATGCTGAGCGTAGTTAGTACCTCCTCAAAAATCTCACGCACCAACGGAAAGTGTGTGCAGCCAAGAAGGAGGTGTGTATACCCCGCATCCCGATACGGTTCGAGCGCGGTTCGCACCATGGTTACCATGTCCTCTGTACTCCCACCCCCTTCAATGAGTTGCACCAGATCGGGCAATACACAACCATCCGCCGATATACCGATCATACGAAATCCGTTTTGATACACCCCCGACTCGATTGTTGCACGGGTTGCAACGATGAGCACCCGTGCAACCTTCCCCTTAAACGCCGAAACCGTAGGACCAACCATCTCGATAATACTCGCGCGAGGGATATCGAGAATTTCAAACATCGGCAGGACAATCGAAACGGACACACTATTACACGCACTCACAATCTCAGTCGCCCCTTCGTCGATAAGTTTCTGAATACCCAGGACGGTCAATGCCCCCAATTCTTCCCTGCTCTTATTGCCGTACGGCGCATTTTTGAGATCACCGAAATATACCACATCGGCCTGGGGCGCTCGTTCACGGAGTGCCTTGAGAACGGACAATCCGCCGGAGCCAGAATCAAAAATGCCGATCATAGGCGAAGTGTACGGGAGAAACAGTTAAGAAGATAGGTATACGACTACCGACTACGGTTGTGCCGCGTACTTATGAATAAGAGACGAAAGCAAGGTCTGGTACGGCACACCCTCCTCTGCCGCTTTGGTCTTGATGCGCTGCAGATCACGCTCCGAAAGCCGCAGGTTGATACTCTTGGTCCGCGCGGTACTCTGACGAGCAATCTCCCGAAAGTATGCGATCTCTTTCTTGAGGTTCGGGACACTTTTTGAAATACCCTGTTCGTACTCTTTCAGTATCATGCGCTCTTCATTGTCTAGTTGTACGGGTGTGTTGTTCATAGGTTATTTGTTAGGATCGATAAGAAATTCTTTGGTTGCTTTCCTGCTCGGAATGATGGTCTTGAGAAACCACACATCACCTTCTTTTGGAACACAGGGTACCAGGTATACATACTCACTTATACGTACCACCAACCGCTGTTGTGGGTCCTTCGTTTCGTTCGGATGCTTGTGAACATCCAACAACCCTCCTTCTTCCTGAATTGCCATCTGCACCGCCTCAAACGATACTTGACGGTACTGTTTTAGCCACTGGTTCTTTTCCTCGCTCCATTCGAAGTACATACCAGCATTATATACATTGTATATTTGCAATCAAGTCATTGTATACATACTTACATACACCCAGTACACAAAAGCCCCCGAGACCAAAGGTCTGGGGGGCTCATCGTTGAGGCGTATCGATGAAAATTGGTTTAAATGTTATGGAATGATTTCATATTGAACTGCCTCCAGCACAGTAATTGAGATTGACCTACCTTCATCCTCATCGAAAAGACAGTTGAGTCAGGTTAGTGATTTTCACTAAAAACTATACATGTAATAAAGTATTTGTCAATGTTTTTCGCGTAAAACGTAGGAACTGGATACTGCCCCAATCGCCGTCCCATTCCTCCCCTCGTTCGGTAACCTTGGCGTCGTAAGCGCTGACGTAAATCCGGCTGGCGATGCACAACGAAACTCGTCGCTGGCACAGGCTTCTTGGAGGCCTTTCGCAGACCGCCGGATTCAGGCAGGCGAGAAGAGGGGCTCGCCTCGCAAGGCGAGAACACGTGCCTCCAAGAAATCTCGTGCCAAGAAAGAGTTTCGTGATTGCTGTTCCGCGCTTGTGCGCCGCAAAGGTTACCAACTCCCACCC
>JAKFXP010000124.1 GCA_021731325.1 Parcubacteria group bacterium | reverse complement strand
AGCAGCAGCACAGTATCCTATTGAACGACCTGCACATCCGGTGATTGAGCGTGAGAGTGTTGATACGCCGCTCCATACGGGTCTCAAAGCCATTGACGCGATGGTACCGATTGGTCGGGGACAACGAGAACTGATTATTGGGGATCGATTTACAGGCAAAACAGCAATTGCTATCGATACGATTCTCAATCAAAAATCAGAGCCGGAAGCAACTCGTCCGATTTGTATATACGTTGCCATTGGGCAAAAAGAATCAAAAACCGCAAAGATAGTGGCAAAACTCAAAGACGCCGGAGCACTCGAGTACACGATTGTGGTAGACGCGCCCGCGTCTGATCCTGCGGTATTGCAATTCCTTGCACCGTATGCGGGTGTAACTATGGGAGAGTATTTTATGGAGCAGGGAAAAGACGTGCTCATTATCTACGATGATCTCTCAAAACAATCGGTCGCCTACCGCGAAGTGTCACTCTTGCTCCGTCGTCCACCAGGTCGCGAAGCATTTCCTGGAGATATTTTTTACCTCCACTCTCGACTACTTGAGCGTTCTGCAAAACTTTCAAAAGCGCTTAAGGGGGGTTCAATTACAGCACTTCCCATCATTGAAACTCAAGAAGGTGACGTGTCGGCATATATTCCGACCAACGTTATCTCGATTACCGATGGACAGATTTACCTCGAATCAGACCTCTTTAATAAGGGTATACGCCCAGCTATCAACGTCGGTCTTTCGGTGTCTCGTGTGGGTTCTTCGGCACAAACCAAGGCAATGAAGAAAGTTGCGGGCAAGATTCGTATCGAGCTTGCCCAGTATCGTGAGCTTGAAGCATTTGCCCAGTTCTCAAGTGATCTTGATGAAGAGACGTCACGCCGCCTTAACAAAGGGGCGCGTCTCGTGGAAGTGTTGAAGCAGGTGCACAGCAAACCGCAAGGGTTTGAGCGGCAGGTGGCGATTATTGCGGCGACCAACGAAGGGTTTTTTGATGCCGTATCAGTTGAAAAAACAACTACGGTTGCCGACCTCTTACTCGAAACACTTGAGCGGGAAGAAAAAGGCGTACTACACACCATTCGTGAAAGCAAAGACCTTGCACCCGAAACACTTGCAGCATTGAAGCAGGTCTGTGAGCAGTTTACACGGAGACATGCCGCCTTGTTTGGGTAAAGAAAAAAGCCCCCGAGTACGTGATGGAGAGATATCACGTACCGAGAGCTAGTAGACTTTCCGAGCATTACAGAGGGGAAAATGAGCAAAAAATCTACTTAGCATACTAGCAAACAACTATACACCTGTCAAGCATTATGTCGCTCAAGGAAATAAAAAGCCAAATACGCGCTATCCAGAAGATCCATCAGGTGACCAAAGCCATGGAAGCGGTTTCGGCGGTAAAAATGCGCCGAAGCCAGTCTACCGCGATTGAGGCACGACCCTTTGCGTTGCATAGTATGGGTATTTTGCGCCGTATCCTTGCACGTGGCGGTGCCCTTGACCATCCTCTTGCGGTTAAGCGACCCGAGATCAACAAGACGTTGCTCGTGGTAGTGACCTCTGACCGAGGGCTGGCAGGTGCCCTGAATACGTACGTGCTCAAACGTGCAGAGGGGTACCTACGCGAAAAAGGACTCACCCAGAAGAATAGTGCTATTCTTGCTATTGGTAAAAAAGGTGCTGAGTACTTTACTCGTCGCGGATTTGAGATAGTAGATCGATTGGAACGATGGGGTGAAGGAGTGTCGCTCGGTGACCCACAAGCACTCGCAGAGCAGCTCATTGAGAACTACACCGCGGGTGTATACGATCGAGTGGTATTGGTATACAGCAATTTTGAATCAACGTTTGTGCAAGCGCCTGTGGTGCGTCGCGTGTTACCACTCTCGTATCCTGCACTCGAAGAGGTGATTGATGGTATTGTGTCGGTGCGGGGTAAATACAGCGAACTGCGTGAGGTTGCGCTCCAAGAAACGGCACTTGAGTATCAGTATGAGCCAAACGTACGTGCAGTACTCGATACGCTACTCCCATACCTTATCGGTGTTATGGTGTACCACGCGGTACTCGAAGCAACGGCAAGTGAGCATAGTGCACGCATGGTAGCGATGAAGAGTGCGAGTGATCGGGCACGTGATTTGGGTAAAGAGTTACGTCATGAGTTTAATAAGGCGCGTCAAACCGCCATTACCGCTGAAGTGTCAGAGATTACGAGTGGTATCGAAGCAATGAAATAAATACGTTTTTACTCATCTTAATAGTACATAGTATATGAAAGGAATCATTTCACAGGTTATCGGAACGGTTGTTGATGTTGAGTTTAAAGAGGGGTTGCCCGCTATGCGCAATGCACTCAAGGTACGAAATCCAGAGCGACCCACTGAAGAAATGGTTCTCGAAGTTGCGCAGCACTTGGGGTTGGGGCAGGTGCGGTGTATTGCCATGGCGGCAACCGACGGTCTCAAACGAGGAGACGTGGTCACCGATACGGGTGGACCAATCAGTGTGGCGGTGGGTGAAGAGGTGTTGGGACGCATGTTTGATGTGGTGGGACGCCCCATCGACGGCAAAGGACCGGTTACGGGTGCCGATACCTGGTCTATTCACCGTGATCCACCCGCCTTTAAGGAGCAGTCAACCAAAACAGCAGTGTTTGAAACGGGTATTAAAGTGATTGACCTTCTCGTGCCCTTTATTAAGGGAGGTAAGGTTGGTCTCTTTGGAGGAGCAGGCGTAGGGAAGACTGTGCTCATTCAGGAGCTTATACGCAACATTGCTGCTGAACACGGTGGGTACTCGGTGTTTGCGGGAGTCGGTGAGCGGGTGCGTGAAGGAAATGATCTCTACCACGAAATGGTTGATTCGGGAGTGATTGATAAAACCGCACTCGTATTTGGACAGATGAATGAGGTGCCGGGTGCGCGCGCACGCGTGGCACTCACCGGTCTTACCCTTGCGGAGTATTTCCGTGATCGTTTGAGTAAAGATGTGCTGTTTTTTGTCGACAACATATTTCGCTTTACGCAGGCAGGTTAGGAGGTGTCGGCGCTGTTGGGACGTGTACCGAGCGCAGTGGGATACCAGCCAACGCTTGCGCAAGAAATGGGTATGTTACAGGAGCGTATTACCTCGACCTCAAAGGGCTCAATTACCTCTGTGCA
>JAKFXP010000139.1 GCA_021731325.1 Parcubacteria group bacterium | reverse complement strand
AATAGACCCGAGTGTGGAAGCAAAAAATACCTCACCACTATGGTACCCACTCCACGGTGCGGCAAGGCATCGATGCGGAGTTTGATGACAAACGGTGACAACAGTCCAAACAAATAACTCGGGTAAAAAAAGAGTATCGCCGATGCAATGAGTGGGCCCGTAACGAGCGAAAAACGAATAGCCAACATTGCTAGGATTACGGCACTCAAAAACTGCATCCCGATGACCGACCAACCAGCCTTTGCGACAATGTGATACAACTGACTGACTCCCTGCCCATTGTCAGCAAACCGTCCTCCACGCCAATAGCCAAGGGACAACGCGGCAAGAATGACACTGAGGACGCTCGAAAAGGTATATATAGTATTGCCAAAATACGGGGCAAGAATACGCACCGCCATCACTTCGACCGCAAGTATAACCGCGCCCGTAAAGAACACTACGTAGAGCAGCATATCTCGTGCAATACGTTCTCGTACTTGAGTAAGTAGCATACGCGCTCTACTATACTCCTACGTTCTACTCTCTGTCTACGTCACTTTGACATATATATAATATATGCTATAATCCCTCCTAGACCTGTCCTTGGTACAGGAGCTCTGTTCGTTGATTATATGGAGGTTTCAAATGAAAAAAATATTGTTGAGCTTTATGCTTGGCGTGTGTGTAACACTGCTTACCATATGGCAGCTTGACCCCACACGGGACTTTAATCAAATGCTTGCAACACTTGCAACACATGACATTGGATCAGCGAGCGTCGTAGCTGCGTTGACACTCCCCACTCCGACAATACCACTCCCTACTGTTGCAGCACCTGCTGCCCAACCGGTACCCCCTGTAGTACCAGCTAAAGAAGTGGTAGTATCCACAGTATCTCCGGTCTTTCCACAGAATATTGAGAAGATTTTGAGCGGTGATTCGCTCCTTAGTCAGGTACCGCGTGACAAACAACACATTGTCACAAAAGTGAATGCTTCTGGGGCAACGACCGTGTACGTCATGGTACCAAAAAATCTCATACCAAAAGGGGTGACCGCGTGGAGTTTCTACGAGCGATTTGGTAACAACATCGACCGGACACAACATAGCTCAACTGCTCATTTGAACAACTACACGGCGTATTTAGCGCTCGTGCACCAATTAAACAGAAGCGGTGTTGCGCGTAATGTCGCGGCACATGGTTGGCATGCATTCCAACACGGAACCACCCTCGTACCGATTTTGGTACAACATAAAACGCAGGTTGCCGATATCATACAGTGGAAACACGCTACTGAATCGATCGTATAAGTATACGATCGTACCACGGGCTAGGACTTCAACAATAATAATACGAGACCCTGGCCATTAAAGCCGAGAACAACCGAGCACTATGCTCGGTTTTTATTATATCTACGGGTTACCAGTAGCTACTCCCCCATGGTACACTGGAGGATATGAAAATAATGAGTGTGGTACTTGCTTTCGTACTACTGTCGAGTGTTGGAATAAGTGCGTTGCTTTATCGTCAATTACATGCGGTAGAGGGTCAGCTCGCCTCAACAACCACACTCCTCACCACCCTCCAATCTTCGTTTGAACTATACCGCACCGAGGGCGAAAAAAAAGATAGTCTCATTACCGACGAAATTCGTAAACACGCCGAGACCATCGATGCCCTCACTGAAAATATTGAGGGATTTGACTCAACGGTGGGCAAGCTCTCGGGGTCAGTGAAGACGCTCGAAAAACTCACCACCACGGATCCTGAGTTACTCCAAAAATATTCAAAAATATATTTCCTCAACGAAAATTATAAGCCTTCTGATCTTGCTACCATTAAAGAAGAGTATGATTTGGTAAACGGTAAGGAAGTGACGGTACACACTGAAGCTCGCTCCTTCCTCCATACCCTACTCAAAGAAGCAATCGAAGATGGTGTTGATATTATGGTTCTTTCTGGATACCGTTCATTTTCAGAACAAACAACCCTGAAGAGTGCCTATACTACTCGATACGGCACGGGTGCCAACCAGTTTTCGGCAGACCAGGGGTATTCGGAACACCAGCTCGGTACCGCCGTGGACTTTACCACCAAAGAAGCGGGTGAAGAGCTTGCACTTTTTAAGGACAGTGCTGCATATGCCTGGCTTCAAGAACATGCACACCAATACGGATTTGTATTATCGTACCCCGAGGGCAATACCTTCTACTCGTACGAGCCATGGCACTGGCGATTCGTCGGCAAAGACCTCGCAACACATCTACACAAAAAGAACCTTCATTTTTACGATCTCGAACAGCGGGAAATTGATACCTACATCCCCACTCTGTTTGACAAATAAACGAAGAATTATATCGACTTTACAAACCTGCACCCACGCGCTACTGTACTACACACTACATTACGCTATGAACAACGAATCACTCACCCATCTCCGACACACCCTTGCGCACGTTTTGGCTGCTGCGGTGCGCGACCTCTACCCCCACGCACTTCCAACGATTGGCCCCGCGGTTGATACTGGATTTTATTACGATTTTGACTTTGGGACAGAGGTCAAGCCAAGTGATCGAGATTTGCAAAAGGTTGAGCAGAAGATGCGAGAGATTCTTAAGTCATGGGAGTTGATAGAAGGTGAAGTGGTGGATGAAGTGCATGCGCGTGCCCAGTTTGTAGGTAATCCATACAAGAACGAGTTGATTGATGAAATTGCCGAGCGTAGTGAGTCACTCACCCTCTACCATTCCCGCGGTGCACGTCCTTTTACTGATCTCTGTCGCGGTGGGCACATCGAGTACCCAAACAAAGAAATACCCTCCACCTGCTTTGCCCTTGACCGCATCGCAGGAGCATACTGGCGCGGGAGCGAGCAGAACACGATGCTCACACGTATCTACGGACTCGCCTTTGCGGATAAGGAGGCGCTTGCCGCATACAAAACACAACGCGAAGAAGCAGAGAAACGTGATCATCGAAAACTAGGGCGTGAACTTGGGCTCTTTTTCTTTTCGGAACTCGTGGGTCCCGGTCTCCCCCTCTGGACTCCCAAAGGCACCATCATTCGCGAACTCCTCAACGACTACGTGTGGCAACTCCGCAAAGAGCGTGGGTTTATGAAGGTGACCATACCGCACATCACCAAAAAAGAGCTGTACGAAACAAGTGGTTTCGTACAGCTCTTTTTTGGTGATGTGCGGTATGGTCACCTTCATAAACCCACGCTCTTTG
>JAKFXP010000010.1 GCA_021731325.1 Parcubacteria group bacterium | reverse complement strand
TGCGGGCGATCACGAGCCAGTCCTCTGGCCCAATGTGGGTGTATGTCATATAGCTGGAGTATGGCTCCAGCTAGGGGTGTTGCAATTAGCCTGCAAACTTTGTTGCAGTTAGCGTGATAATTCACCCGGAGATGCTGAAGGGTATCGTGTGTGGTACAAAAAAATCCCCCCAAGGTGTCTTGCGACGAACTGGGGGGCTACAAGGTTGTGGTGCCGGTCATGATGACACGGGTACAAGGGTGAGTGCGACGTCACTTTTGTCCTTCGTTAACATAAAGTGAAACGTATCTCCATAACACACTGATTCAGTGCGTGAGAGAAATCGATGCGTTCTGTGACACCAGTCCACTGCTTCAACACGTTCGTGTTGGGCGATGGTCAAAATGGAACGTATGAGTAAATCTTGGACGGTCGGTATAAACTGTCCGCTTACCACCCACCGATAAAATGCCTCCTCTGCTGCACGGACACCAAAATTACCACTGGTAATTGGCACGGTGCCCACAGGACTCTTTTGGCCTTCAAGGAACAAATCCACCGTTACCATTGGTGGGGTATTATTTTTACGTACTACACAGGTGAAGGCTATGTCAGGTAGACATTCCTCCGCCACTGCTACTTTTGCAGACATATACATTATCTTCTCCTCATTCAAGTGCGCAAAGTACAAGTATTATACTGAGACTATTTTACGATGAGTAATAGATATCGTCAATGGGCACGAGTTCGTACAAGGGTGCGGGGATGTGTGCTATACTTTTTTGCACTTACTCATCAATCAATGTCTGTATCATCATGAAACAACTGTATCTTGTCGGTATCGTACTTGCTGTTGTGCTGTTAGTCCTCATGGGACTAACAAAACTCAATTCAGGGGTACCCAACAGTATCCCCGGAGCAACGACCACTTCCGACACATACGCCACGTCTACGTCTGAGGCGGAGGAGCCACCTACTACCCCCACCGAAGCATCAGCTACTACTTCATCAACCACTATACCAAAAGCTATGAACACTACTCCAACCGAAAACACTACGCTCGTTATGAAGACGAACAAAGGTGATATCACCATCGAGCTCTTTACCAAAGATATGCCGGTGACCGCGGGTAATTTTCTCAAGTTAGTGCAGTCAGAGTATTATGATGGGAGCAAGTTCCATCGTATTATCGACGGCTTCATGATTCAAGGAGGTGATCCCTTAACCAAAGATGAGAGCATGCAAGCACGCTGGGGCACCGGTGGGCCAGGCTACACGATCGCCGATGAATTTGGTCCTCGGTACAGCAATGAGATTGGAACACTCTCGATGGCAAATGCCGGCCCAAACACCGGTGGAAGTCAATTCTTCATCAACACTGCAAATAACACGTTCCTCGATGGCAAACACCCGGTCTTTGGCAAGGTGGTAGGGGGCATGGAGGTAGTTGAGATGATATCAAAAACAGCAACCGGTCCCCGTGATGTCCCCGCATCACCAGTGGTGATCGAGGAAATTGTCGCTTCCTCCTAATACGCGGAATACGCGGTATAGACGACAAACACATCAAACATACAAACGGAGAGAGGTTCAACCTCTCTCCGTTTGTATGTTTGATGTGGGGTGTGTGGTAATACACAGCCGGGCATCTTGCATGCCCGGCTGCCGTGGTATTATTTTTGTATAGTTACTATAACCACACATTCGTATGGGATTATTTGGCAAACGACCGGTAAAGGGTATTAGTGAGTATGAGCTCAAAGCGCACGGCAATCGACTTACGAATCACCTCCATTCCGCATTTAATGATCACAATACCAAACACATACGTGATCAAAAGCGCGCATTACTCGATACTGCCCTTGGTCTCGTGAATGATCGTGACACGAACATGAGTACCACGCAAAAACATGGAGTCATTCAGGCTGATGAGTTCGAAGGGGTCGTCGGTGGTTTTGAAAAGAAAGGAATCTTTTCAAAAGACGAAGCGGCGCAATTGCGCCGCACCGCACATGACGCGTTGGGCAATTAATTATTTCTGAGACTCGACGAGCGTCCAGTCAATCGTCTTACGTTCAAGATCAACCGCTTTTAGTTTGACGCGCACCTTGTCTCCAATAGAGAAGGTGCGTTTCTTTTTGGTACCCACGAGACGAAATCCATGGTCGGCGAGTTCGTAATAATCGTCACGAAGGGTATTGGTGCGTACGAGCCCTTCCGCCATAGTACTCGCTTCTTCAATAAACATACCCCAGTCGCTAATACCATTCACCACTCCATCAAATTCTTCACCGATATGTTGTGAGAGAAACTCAACCTGCTTCAGTTTAATCGAATCGCGCTCTCCTTCCATCGCCGCAATTTCGCGCTCGGTTGACTGCGCACACATACGCTCGTACCAGCTGTATTCTTTAGTTCCCACCGGAGTGCCCGCAATATAACTTTTGACAATACGATGTACCATAACGTCGGGGTAGCGACGAATCGGGGAGGTAAAGTGGGTGTAATAGTCAAACGCAAGTCCAAAATGTCCGATATTCTTGGTCGAATATATCGCCTTAGCCATCGATCGAATCGTCGCCGTTTCAATCATGTCGCGCTCAGGCGCATCAGCTATCTCTGCGAATAGTTTGTTAATGTCACGCGCGGAGACCACGCCGTTTTTGTGGGGAAGCTCATACCCCAACACCTTGAGGAATAACGAAAGGTTGGTGATGCGGTCGGGCTTTGGCGTGTCATGAATGCGCCACACAAAGACCCCTGCATTTTTTGCTTTAATTTTATTGGCGACCCAGGTTGCCACTTCGCGGTTGGCGAGCAACATAAGGTCTTCAATCATGAGCATGGTGTCAATGCGTTCTTTGCGGAACGCGCGTACGGGTTTGCCGGTGCTATCGAGCTCAAACTTGACCTCATCGGTTTCAAATCCAATAGACCCGTTTCGGAATCGTGCTTCGCGCAAGTTGCGCGCAATGGTATCTGCAATGAGAAGGGAGCCAAAGAGTTCTCCGCGACCCGCCGTCAGTATCTCTTGCGCCTCTTGGTAAGAGAACCGTCGGTCGCTATTAATCACCGTTTCGCCATACCACATATCAATAACATCACCATCCATCGACATCTCAAATACGGCAGACATCGCCAAGCGGTCTTGGTGGGGTACCAACGAACAGAGGTCATTGGAGAGTGCCTCAGGGAGCATGGGAACCGTACGGTCAACCAGGTATATGGATGTGGCGCGTTTCTGGGCTTCAAGATCCATGGGGCTGCCGGGGG
>JAKFXP010000077.1 GCA_021731325.1 Parcubacteria group bacterium | reverse complement strand
GCACCTCCTGTCGTAGTGGTTAGTGGTAGTACAACATCTATACGCGAGTGTACCGGTACGCGAACACACATGCAAGCGTTAGGATTCGTACAGACGGTGCTCTTGTATATATGGTACGAGATCAGGAATCACCCCTCCTTCACTAGGAGACGACGCGCGTACCTGTGACGAGGTAAGTGTGGGGTGTGGGGTGGTAAGGAGTGTGTACCGCACCGGCACTCCACATACCACCTCAAGGTGACGGAGTACCTGCTCTACATCGGTCACCGTATCGGTGTCGCGCATACCAATGACAAACGAAACGGCGCGCACCAACCGCTCACACTCCTCCCAGTACGGAAGCGAGCGTGCTACATCAGAACCCATGAGGAATACCATATCAGCACCACCGCTCATACGCTCAAGCATGGGCAGGGTCTCGTGCACGGTAAACTGTTCTGAACTGGGCGCTACCACTCGCACACCTGGTACGCGAGCGGCGGCAATCGTAAGCATTGCACTACGGTGCGTCAGACTCGTCACCTGCTCTTTTCCCCGTGGACGAGGTTCAGGAAGGAGTACGACTTCGTCGAGTGAAAGGGTCCGCATCGCCTCTTGTACGAGTCCAATATGCCCCTGATGCACGGGGTCAAAGGTGCCTGGGTAGATACCGATACGGCGTTTGTTCATGAGTACGAGTGTACGTGGTTATATGCAACATGTATAGGTGAGAGTGGTGTACCAAGTACAATTATATATCACTCCCTTTATGCCACCTCAAACACACCCCGAGCACATACTACCCCATTCACCTGTACCTCGAGCTCGTGGCGACCAGGGTACAGTGTACGAGTAGTCATGCCTGTTTTTAAGAGGTGACGTTTGGTCACAGTCATGGGTATATCTTTGGTAAGGGAGAGACGGGTAAGTTTGTACACCTTACCATTCCCCACCTTCCCCGCTTTGGTTTGAAAAAAGATACGGTAGTCTACCAAGACCTCGGTATCCTCTGAAGCAGTAAGTGTACAGGAAAATATGAGCGCGGTATTGAGCGCAACGGTCTTTGGTATCACTACCTCTGATACCTGCACCGCACTGGTCGTGGCGTACCCAATGAGTGCAAGTGCACGTGGGTTGCCCTGCTTAATAAGGGTGCGTAGCGCATGTCGTACGATAAACGCCATTTCTGTAGGGTGTTGCGCTCCGCTCTCCTGCCACCGCACTACCGTATCAAGCACAAGGTCAGCGTCAATCTTAGAGATATCGTTGAGGTGGTTGGCTACTGAGCGTGTTACGAAGCGGGTGGGGTCAGCATACAACGCATTGAGTATCGGAAGGGGTGACGTGTATGGCAGCACTAGTTTTTGTGACCACGGAAGTTTGGGGCGGGTGCCCTCACTACACAATCGGCGCACATGGTAGTGCGGATCGTTCGTCCATTGGGTCAGCTGTGCAAGTGTTTCTGTGGGAAAGGCATTGAGGAAATACCGAATTGCATCTTCTGCCGAGAACCGTTGGGTCATGTGGTAGAGCGCGTCGAGCGAACGAACGAGATGCTCGCGCGTACACCCATATCGCGCGACATACTCGGCGTACGGTGCGTAGATAAAATCACCAAAGTCGTCGTCGGACAGTGTAGGATCATTTGGTGCCGGTAGCGCGTTGATCAGTATTGCTATTGCATCGGAATATTTCTGAGGTAGGTGGGTGTGCAGACACGTTGCAATCCAGGCAATACGCGCCTTGAGTTCACGAGTTGCAAACCCCGCCACCACCTCACGCACAAAGACATTTGCATTGAACGACGGATGTACCCGCTCTAGTTCCCCCGCAATCTGCGCAACCTTCTTCTTGTTGAACAACAAGTCTTTGAGGAGTACTTTTTCTGACATGAGAGGTATTGTACCGCGCGTACACACAAACACCACATGCGCGACCGGTGCACCTACTGCCAGGTATGCATCACCCCTCCCACCTCCATCGAAAAACCAACCACGCGAGTATCCTCATATATAATTCCTCGCTGGGGACACCCAGGAATAGGGGCACTGATGCCACCTGTAGGAGGTAGCACAACGTAGGCACCACAGTGCTCTTCGTCGTCGTACCCCCATGCTACGTAGGCGGGTACCCCTCGATGCGAAAAGACACCACAGGTTTCAATACGTCCTGCAACAGGCTTGCGGTAAAAAGCACCCGTCACGTGAGGGAGTAGTATGGTACCATCGTACACCGCGTCGGTGGTACGGTACTGCTCCCAACCAATCAGGTCTAGAGATTGTGTGGTATGTAAGGTATCCAAAAACATATTACGTATATACATAGTGTACTATGCAGCCTATAAAAAAGGGAGGTGTATGCATCACACCTCCCTATCCATTTTTGTTACGCCAGAGTAGTTGGCGTAGTACTGTACTTTGTTCGGTAGTGTGCAAAACATCCTACTAAACATAACAAAAGAAACGACAGCGTCATAAAACAGGCGCGGACACTTCTCTGTGCATCAGCGTAGTCAGCGATAGCATGTGTGTACGTGCTATCCAGCTCATTGATTAACCGTGAGACATGAATCGTCTCGTGATTGAGCTGTGCTACCTGCACATGGCCAGCGAATACCTGCTGGATACGTACTAAGTGTGCACGGTCTTGTTCCATAGGTGCTGTCACCGATGCACGGAGTGCTTGCACTTCGTCGAACACGGTACGAGCTTGTGTCTGAGTCAGGACACCGTCCTGCTGTGCCGTCTTCGCAACAGATTCGACTTGTGCGAGCATGGCGTCAAACACAGGCGCACGGTGCTCTTTGGCTTGCGCCAACATAGGTGCTACTGCAATACAGAATATAATAAAGAACGTTCTCACAAAAACCTCCTTCGGTTTTGTCATCGAGCAAAATTACTCAGGAGGTATTATAGAACACTAGACAACACTTGTCAATAGTACGCATGTGTGGTGTTATGTAGCCGCATATGTATTAGTACACACACTCCAGTGCGTTCCTTGTTTTGTGGACAACAGGTACTACGCACCTACCCTTCCTTGCTACTATAGTAGCCATATGGGAACCGACGCCACCAGAAGAGAGTTACTCAATGAACTCAAGCAACTCAACCGCACCCTCGCCGCACAACGTTCCGTGGGGCACATTCTCTACACCGGCATTATTTATGGTGTTGGATTTTTTATTGGATCCGCAATCATAGCAACCATTGCACTCGGGGTGTTTGGTCCAGTCGTGGGTGAGATAGATTGGGTTGCTTCTATGTATGCGCGCGGAGTACAGCTGCA
>JAKFXP010000110.1 GCA_021731325.1 Parcubacteria group bacterium | reverse complement strand
AGGTATATGGATACTGGCGAAAAACAACACATCCTTGAAGCAATAACGACCGTGCTCTCTGAAGTAGCCGGCTTACGTGCTGAAATGCGTACCCGTTTTGATGGGGTTGATGGTCGTCTCGACGCTCTTGAAGAGACGGTTGAAGCAACGAGCAAAACACTTGATGAGCTACTCGAAGGTAGTACCCTTGGCACCGACCATATCACTCTTGTTCGTCCAGAGTACGATCAACTGGTAGAGCTAACCAAGCTTTCTAATCGGTTTATACAATCGACGTAGACGATTCCGAAGTACGTAATAAAAACTACCCTAAAGGTAGTTTTTATTACGTACACACCTACCGTTCGTTGACGGGTAGGATGCAACTGCTATGATAGATGTAATGAACAATGAAGACAAAAAAGAACTCCTCGAAGCAATGGGTGTACTGATTGACACCCGCGTTACCAGTGCCGTAAGCGAATTAGCCGAGGTGGTGGGCGCGCTTGCCACCCATGTCGATCAACGTTTTGAACAGATGGAAGTGCGTATGGACCGATTAGATACTCGTATGGACCGATTAGATACCCGTATGGACCGATTAGATACCCGTATAGATAGTATTGAGTTGCGTATGGATGGAGTCGAGGGACACATCGGTTCACTCACTCAAGAGGTGCGAATAGGGTACCAAAAACTCGACACCCGTCTTAGTGCCGTTGAGGAAGAAGTGCATGCAATCAGTGCAACGCTCGATCGTCAATTTGAAGGAGAAGTCCTCGGTACCGACCACATCACCCTTATCCGTCCCGAGTATGACGGTCTCGTAAAGGTAACCAACCTCCCCAATCGGTTTGCGGAGTCCGCATAAGAAAAAACGATACTGAGTATCGTTTTTTCTATTGGTGACCCTACCGGGATTCTTTCCCTACGGGAACGGTATGGTGCGATGCACTCTCGTATGTTGAGTGGTCACAAGTCACTAAGCACTTTGTTCGCACTTCGTGCTCCAAATCGCTAAGTGCTTGTCGACCTCGCCTCGGCTGTTTCCATTTCTGGGAAAGAAATGGAAACATGCCTCCGGCCTCACAAAAGGCACGAAAGCAAAGAAGTTTGCTTTCTACAACAAAACACACCGCTCGTCGCAGTGTGCTTTGTTGTGCCTTTTGTGACCCTACCGGGAATCTTCCATTACATGGACGGTACACCTTTCGGACCTCACTTCGCCTTCGTGCCTCAGGCTTGTTGCGGTAACCTCAAGGATTTTCGAATCCCGGACGCGAGCAACGCAGGTTGCTCACTTAGGGTCACAAATATAAAACACCCCGCGAACGAGGTGTTTTATATTTGTGACCCTACCGGGATTCGAACCCGGATTGCCGCCGTGAGAGGGCGATGTCCTAACCATTAGACGATAGGGCCTACGAACAGTGAGATTGTACTATATTTATATGCGTATGCAAAGTGGTGTAATAAAAAATACCCTCCACATTGCGGAGGGTATTTTTTATTACACCACACTTTTTTTGCTTCATACAGCCAATTTCATACGTAGTATATGATTCATTACTTGACCATATATCGATTATCTATGCCAGGATTCCGTACCGTTTTTGCAGCAACACTGCTTGTTATTGGCTCTTTGGGACTTATGCCCCATACCACCCACGCGCTTATTTCTGATCCTGATTTTGTGACCGACACCATTGCGTCGGGTCTCGTCGATCCTACCGCTATGGATTTTTCGGAAGATGGTCGTATTTTTATTGCGGAAAAAAAGGGTACGGTGCGCGTGGTACAGATGCTTAATGGGGTCGGTACCCTCCAATCTGCACCGGTTATCACGCTCCCTAACATTAACGCCTATATCGACCGGGGGTTGATTGGTATCGCACTCGATCCCGATTTTGTCACCAACGGATACCTCTACCTGTCGTATACCTATGAAGGAGTACCCACCAATAAAGACATCGCGGGTGCGGGGTACGAGGGAGAAAAGGTAGGCCGTATTGTGCGTGTGACGGTAGTAGGCAACACGGCGTCGGTATCAAGTATGATGGTCTTGGTTGGTACGGTGGGAGCAACCGCTACTGCGACGAGTTCGTGCGAAAATTATGCGGTCACTTCTGATTGTATTCCGTCCGATTCACCGAGCCACAGTGTCGGCGGGCTTCGCTTTGGGCCTGACGGCAAGCTCTATGCATCCTTGGGTGATGGTGCGCACTTTGACTACGCTGATGTGCGGGCAAAGCGAGCACAAAATCTCGACAGTCTTGCCGGCAAGATGTTGCGCATCAATACCGATGGTACCGCACCTGCAGACAATCCATTTTACAACGGCAATCCAAATGCTAATCGTTCCAAGGTGTTTGCCCTCGGTATTCGCAATTCATTCCGTTTTAACTTTCACCCCACTACCGGCCAGCTTTTTGCAGGTGATGTAGGATGGTTTTCATTTGAAGAGGTCAATCGTATGGCGGCGGGCGCAAATTACGGCTGGCCATGCCGGGAAGGGTTGCAGGCGACTCGCGACCACAGTACCCGAGACTATTGCGCACTTCCATTGAGTACGTATACCGACCCTATATATAGCTACCCCCACGGCGGAAGTAATGAGGGGTCAGTTACTGCAGGAGCGTTTGCCTTTGGGGATATGTACCCCGATCAGTACGACACCAGCTTCTTCATTGGTGATTATGCACAAAACTGGATTAAGCGAGTGAGTATCTCTACAACAACGGGTGCTGTCACTGAGGTGCAGATGTTTGACCCAGACCCTATGGGTCCGGTCGATATTACGGCGGCACCCAATGGTATGATCTATTACATTTCTATCTATAACGGTGCAATCAATCGCATTCGGTATGTGGTAGGGAATCGAGCACCCATCCCCGCAGTCGCCGCAACTCCTAACAATGGCCTCGCACCCCTTTCGGTGACTTTCTCGAGTGCAGGGTCTACCGATCCTGATGGTGATACGTTTACCTACCTTTGGAGTTTTGGGGATGGAACTACTAGCGTAACGACACCCAATCCTACCCACACGTATCTAACCCCGGGAGTCTACACGGCCACCCTTACCCTTACGGACTCCAAGGGGGCAAACGCAACCAAGCCCGTCACCGTGACGGCCAACAATCGAGCACCGGAAGTACACATCGTGAGCCCTACCGCTGACTTTCTGTACGTACCAGGACAACTCGTACAGATTATTGGAACGAGCACTGATCCCGAAGATGGTCTGCTTCCTGCATCGGCGTATGAGTATGACCTTATCTTGCATCACAATGTACACACTCA
>JAKFXP010000120.1 GCA_021731325.1 Parcubacteria group bacterium | reverse complement strand
AGGCGTAACACTGTGTGCCATTTAAAATACTAATAGTAGGCTTCAGCCACACTGACCACGTAACGGCACCCGCACCAATACCAGCATCAGTTAACACTGACAGACTTGTTTGATTAGACGCATCAAACACCGCCGCATCCCCACGAATCCCTGTGATCGAAGTTACCGTACCGCTTGCCGTCATATCATGCACCCCATGTACATCACCACCTACCGCACTACCTCCTTCTAAAGGCCAGTACGATACTAGTCCATCTGTCAACGTGGCATCATCCTGTATCGTACCCTCAGCGTATAAAAACCCCGCAGGAACAGTACATAATGCACCTACTAAACATAATAACAATCGCAGCGTTCCCCGAGCTGTATTGATAGATTCCATACAAAAATGGATTAGATATGTGTAATATCTCCACAATACTCCTTGCCCATGCCGGTAAAAATAGGGGGTATGTGCATATCTATACAAAAAACCTCAAGTGTGTACTTGAGGTTTTTTGTATAGATATGCACTCTTGTTTATTGGAGTTGGGCAATCAACGCTTGTGCTTGTGCAATAAGCGGAAGTCCTACAGCACTTGTGATTTTGTTTTGAGTAATGTCTTGTTCTACTTTCTCAATAAAGTCTTCGAGCTTTTGTATCGCATTACTAATCTTTCCTTCTTCGATTAATCCTGATACTTTCTTTAACTTGCCTAGATAACTATTTTCAATATTTCGAGGCAAATTGAGTGCTATGACATCTGCCACGAGCGCATCTGATAGTTCGATTGGAGTAGGTACATTGCCCACCGTCACCGTCACCTCATGTGGCACACTAATTGCCGGATCACCGTTATCTATTGCGGTAAAGGTAATTGGGTACACTCCCGCCTGACTTGTGGTAGGTGTCCAAGAGAACGTTGCAGTAGACGCATTGAAGCTCGCTCCTGCAGGTAACGTACCAACACTGTACATCAGAGCGTCACCGTCGGGATCTACGGCAGTCAATACAAATGAAAGTGCTTGTCCTTCAGGAACCTCATACGTGGCATCTGACGTAAACTCGGCAGGACGATTAATATTACCGACCGTGATGGTAATAAGTTCTGACGCAACACCAATGGGGCTACCTGAATCAGTAACAGTAAGCTCAACATCCATATAATTATCTGACTGCGTATAGCTAGGAGTCCACGTAAACGTACCGGTGGTAGGATGTAACGATGCGCCAGAAGGTAGGTTGAGTGCCGAGTAGGTCAACGTATCTCCATCTGGATCAGTGGCGACCAACGTAAATGTTAATAGTTGTCCCTCCTCTACCTGCTTATTACCGATAGTATTGAGAATTGGTGTCCGGTTAGTAGGATCAACAGTGATCACTATTGATTCGCTGACCGACATGGATGGAGTACCGTCATCGGATGCAGCTAGAGTAACAGTGTAGCTCCCTGCCTGGGTAAAATCAGGTGTCCAAACAAATGCACCTGTTGCAGCATCAAACAATGCACCTGGTGGAAGGTTTGTTGCTGAGTAGGTCAACGTATCTCCATCTGGATCGGTACTCGTTGCCACAAAACTAAGCGTTTGTCCTTCACTCACTACTTTGTTACCAATCGGTGACAATACAGGTGGATGATTAGGTAGGATATATGGCAACCCAAGTCCATCATTGTAGAGTCGAGTCACTTCATCCTGTGTGAGCGCACGATTCCAGAGACCCACTTCGTCGATTATAGCATTTGTATAATGGTCGTTTTCCCACAATCTTGAACCTATGGTAATGTTATCTATACCACTCACTGCTCCGCTACCTGATGCCGCAACCGAACCCACAAAGACTCCATTGATATAGGCTTTGGTGACAGATTGACTATACGTTAAAACAAAGTGATGCCAGATAGACTGAGTATTGCCAATCGGATAAAAAACTGAATGACTCGTTACTCCAGGCAATGCTCGTGTAAACAAAATCTGTTTGGTACCAGTACTATTATCATAGCAAAGATCATACCCAACGTGCGTATTAACATCAAATACACTCGTAAAGCATTCTGTATTCCCCAGAGCTATCTCCTGAGTTGGTTTTACCCATACCGACCAAGACATTGCCCCATTAGCGATACCTCCATCACTAAGTGCAGTGAGACGAGTATTAACAGATCTTGAAAATAACGCTGCACTTTCCTGTACACCTACATCAAATCCAACGAGATTAGTGTCTAACAAATTATTCTGACCATGACTATCCAACCTAACACCACCTTCTTCATCCAATGTCCAATACGACATGAGTCCACTTGTTAATGTTTGATCAGATGCAACACTCCCGCCTGCAGCATACATCATATGGTTAGGTAGTAACAAAACACTAGACACCAAGAATGTATAAAGGAAATGTCGATACATATAACAGATAATATTTAAGCACATAATATCCAATGGTATCATAGATAGAGGTTGCTTGTCTGGTAGTTGCCTATACCATCCTCCTACCGTATGCTTTACTGACACATATCTACAAACGCATGGAACACCTAAAAATACGCCTCTACAATCTGCTTCGCTGGAGCGAGCGATATACCAAGACTGACATGGTGTACCTCAGTCGTAGTGGATTTTGGCTCACGCTGTTTCAAGCGGTAAGTACAATTACTTCCTTTATATTGTCGATACTATTTGCGCGATATCTTTCAAAAGATGTCTTTGGTATTTACAAATATATTATTTCGATTGCCGGTTTTGTCTCTGCATTTTCTCTAACCGGTATGAATACCGCCATTATCCGTGCCGTATCACAAGGTCGAGATGGGACGTTCGTTACATCACTCCCTATCCAATTTCGGTGGACGGTTGGACAATTTCTCATTACCGCTGGGATAGCAGCATACTATTTTTTCAAAGGAAATTATCCATACACCATTGCGTTTACACTCATTGCGGTATGTGGTCCAATATCTACAGTCACCAATTCATTTGCTTCATACTTGCACGGAAAACAAGATTTTAAGACCTATGCACTCTACAGTACGTACTCAAGCATTATCTACTTTTGTGCTATTGCAGTAGCAACCCTGTGGTTACCCACTGTAGTGTACCTCATTGCGGCATACTACCTCAGCACCACACTCACCAATGCGTATTTTTGTTGGCGCACACTCAAACGTTTTCCAGCAAAAAACACGGAGCTAGAGCCGAGTGACCTGCAGTATGCAAAACACCTCAGTGTGATGACTTTAGTAGGTTCGGCAGCAAATCAAATTGACAGCATTATTGTATACCAATTATTAGGACCAGCGCAGCTTGCTAT
>JAKFXP010000134.1 GCA_021731325.1 Parcubacteria group bacterium | reverse complement strand
GAGTTCGACGGGAGTTTCCCGCCCAAACATCGGCACCAGCACTTTAACCTTACCTCGCTCCTCGTCTACTTCCCCGACCTTACCTTCCAGGTCTTTGAACGGCCCATCAGCAACCACCACTGCATCGTCTACCGAAAGGTCAATTTTATGTTTGACGGTGTCAGATTGCATACGCTTGAAGAGAATGGCGATTTCTTTCTCTTCAAGGGGTAATGGTTGCACCCCCGACCCTACGAAGCCGGTCACGCGAGGAGTGTTGCGTACCACGTACCAGGAATTTTCATCTACAATCATGCTGACGAGAAGATATCCGGGGTATATCTTCTCTTCTTCTTCAACACGCTTACCTCCCTTAATCTTGATCTTCTTTTCGGTGGGTACCACCACATCGAAGATCTTGTCTTCGACCCCCATTGACTCGATACGCTGGCGCAAATTGCGCTCAACAGCCTTTTCGTACCCTGCATAGGTGTGAATAGCGTACCACTTACGCTCACCGGTGTTTTCTTGTTTTGACATAGACTAACGCTGTTATGTATTAGGACGAGTTACTGAGTGATGAGAAAATCAAGTCCTTTGGTAAAAAGAAAATCAAGCACCCCAAGATACGCCGCCGTTATCACCGAAAGGATGATGACGAGTAAGGTGTATATGGTGGTCTGTCGCTGCGTAGGCCAACTCACATGCTTGAGTTCACCTCGAGTATCGGCAAGATAATTAAAAAAACGATTCATGGTGGATGTAGGTGTTTAGAGTACCCTTCTATTGTACTCCCGTTTCTAAAAAACCGCCCCGCGGGGCTGTAATACCTGTATAGTACAGGGAGTATTGCAGACCGTCAAGAGCAACCGCACTTTTGACAATCGTTCACACTCCACGTATCTTTATGTATAGAAATGTTCCTATTCCAGGAACATGTTTTTTCAGGAGATTGGTATGAATACAATATCGTACACAAACATATCCGCAGGGTATATGTGCTGGATGATGTCTTGGTGCTACACCCTCCTCATTGCTGTTATTGTTGGTGCACTCCTCTATGCTATTGTGTGGACACTCTACGAAAAAACACTCAATGAACCCATCGTATAATTATTATGAAAAACCCCGGCAATACCCGGGGTTTTTGCATGTTGCCCAATCTTTTTACTGCACTTCGTAGTTAATCATTACCCGTGAGGTGACGATGTTTTCTCCCGCAGGAATAGATGCTGCCTTCATATCAGCATCTCTGGGCACGTTTGCACTCATTGCCATCTCGCTATACATCGGCATCGGATAAGCACCGTCCTCCGAAAATCCAACCACTCGAACAAGCGTGACTCCAAGATTTGCTGCCAATTCTTTTGCTTTTGCTTTTGCTTCTTCTATCGCAACCTTGCGCGCTTCGTTTTGCGGCGCATCTTCATCGGCAGTGGTGAAGGTGAGTCCACTCACTCCCTGCACCCCTTTGTTGGTTATTGCTCCGAGCACTTCTCCTGCTCTGTTGAGGTCACGCACTTTTACGCGCACGTTCTGATTTAAGGAAAATCCTTTTTGCACCTGCTTCTGATCACACGGAAATCGTACGCAGTTGAGGGGTTGCCATTCGTATTTTGGCTGTAGCTCATACGAAATAGTTTTGATATCTTTCTCCTCCACCCCCTGCTCTTTAAGGATCGCTATTGCCTCAGCCGCTTTCTTTGCTGCGGCGTCACGTACGGTAATTGCCGTATCTCCTTCTTCGATGACCGAGAAGGTGAACTCTGCGGTGTCGGGCATAACAACCACTTCACCCTCACCTGAAACACTGATTATGTTCGTAGGTGGAGCACCTCGTCCGACATACCCAATCTCCCGAGACGTTTTGATGGTAAGTGCAAGCAAAAAAGCTGCGAGCAAAATACCTACAATAGTGAGAATGCCACTATGTCTACTCATACCTGCGTGACAAGAGTCACCTCCTCTTCCACACGAATGCTGTTGGTTTGACTGTTCCATACTCTTGAATGTGTTATACGGATTACCTACTTGATAATATAATATCGGTAGTATACCACGCGTATATACGCCTTAGAGGAAACGTAAGAGGTGTGACTCGTAGTCAAGGGCACTCAAGGCACGGAACAGCCATGCGGTAACATACGCAAGGTCGCCAACAAGCAAAAACACCCCTAGAAACAAAAGGAATGCGCCACCCACCATTGACACTCCTCGAACATACGGAGTGACTCGTTCAATGAACGCGGTGGCGTGAGCAATCAGGTATGCCAGTCCCACAAACGGGATACTGAACCCAAATGAAAATACAAAAAGTAACAGGGCTCCGCTCAGAAATGTTTCGGTAGTAGAGGCAAATAAAAGTACGGTCGCCAGAATGGGGCCTATGCATGGAGTCCATCCAAAGGCGAAAGCAGCACCCAACAAAAACGAGCCGCTTGAGGTACCCACGTGTAAAAATGAGGGCACTCGAATTCGGTACTCTCTCGTCAACACAGTAGGCCGTATAACGCCGAGCATGAGGAGTCCAAACAATATAATGAGTACGCCCCCTACTTTGGTTAGAACGGAACGGAGTGGCCCAAGGTACCCACCCAGTACTCCCGCCAACACTCCAAAGAGTATAAAAATAAAAGAGAAACCAACAACAAAGAGTATGCTGTTTTTTACAATACGTCGACGTGCTTGTTTGAATGCCTGAGGATCTTGTAATTCCTGATGCGACACGCCGCTAATAAAACCGAGATACGCGGGCAACAACGGCAACGTGCATGGGGCAAGAAACATCACCAAACCTGCAACGAATACTGAAATAATGAGCAAAGGATCCATAGGGTAGCGGCGGTTGTTATTATTCAATCATCTGCTTTACCTGCGCATCCATCTCCTCGTATGTCATGGGGCCATGGATATGCGCTCGGATGTTTCCCTCTTTGTCCAAAAAGAGAGTCTCGGGCACCGCAAACCCACGCACTTGATCAAAATATGCATCTTGTTGATCAAAGACAAACGTAAGTTCGTGTGACAGTCCAAGCGACTGCAAAAACGCGTACCCCTCATGCGGATTGGTGTCGCGGTTAAGCGCTATCACCGTGAGGTTATCGTCATAGGCCTGCTTAAGGCGCACGAGTGCCGGTAACTCATCTTTGGAATACGGACTCCAACTCGCCCAAAAATTGATAATGCGGACATCTCCCGACACCTCACTCAGAACTACTGGCGCACCGTCCCGGTCTGGGAGGGTGAAGTTGGGTGCCACGAGGTACGTTTCCTCTAGTGTAGTGTGTTGGTTTGATTGATACCAATAATATCCACCCCCAACCGCGAATACGGCTGCTCCCACACCAATCG
>JAKFXP010000084.1 GCA_021731325.1 Parcubacteria group bacterium | reverse complement strand
ATGCAGAGGCACTTGATGTGCCGTTTGTGTTCTCCGCGAATGGTCAGGGCTTTCTTTTTCACGACAGGACAGGGGGTTCAGAACAGACCGAACAGGCACTTACGCCCGACACATTCCCATCACCTGAAGATCTTTACGCCCGATACATGGCGTGGAAAGGCGAGTCACCTACGGTACGGAAATCCATTGATGAACCGTACTATACCGACGACCCACGCAAATCTCCCCGTTACTTCCAACGTATCGCTATTGACCGCTCGGTAGAGGCGGTAGCAAAGGGCAACAAGCGACTCCTGCTCGTCATGGCTACGGGCACAGGCAAGACCTATACCGCAGGGCAAATTATGTGGCGTCTATGGAAGTCCGGCGCAGCAAAACGAATTCTGTTTCTTGCAGACCGCAATATCCTTGTCGATCAGGCGCGCGTCAATGACCTCAAACACTTTGGCGACGCTCTCACCAAAATCACACGCCAAGACTTCAACGACCTCGGCTCGCTCATGTCGCACGAGATATTCCTCGGCCTCTATCAGGCAATGAGTGGCACAACCGAAGAAGACCGCCTCTACAAAAAGCTCCCCAGCGACTTCTTCGACCTCATCATCATCGATGAGTGTCATCGTGGCAGTGCGTCGGCAAACAGCGAGTGGCACGAGATCCTCAATCACTTTTCCTCGGCCTCCCACATTGGCCTTACCGCGACACCCAAAGAAACAGCGGACACCAGTACCTCCCATTACTTTGGCGACCCCATTTACACCTATTCTCTCAAGCAGGGTATCGACGACGGTTTTCTTGCACCATACAAAGTGCTCCGTGTGCTCCTCGATAACGATGTTGCGGGGTGGCGACCGGCTGTGGGGACGGTAGACGACGACGGGAGGGAAGTGCCCGACAAGCTCTACGAGCTCAAAGACATAAACCGCGATGTGATTTTTCCTCAACGTGACAAAGTGGTTGCCGAAAAGATTGTTGCATACTTGGACGCTATCGAAGACCCCTATGGAAAAACGATTGTCTTTTGTCGCACGACCGCCCATGCAGAGCGCATGCGCAGTGCGCTGGTAAACGCCGCAGGCGAGCGAGCACGCGACAACGTGCGGTACGTCATGCGCATCACGGGCGACGATGAAGAAGGCAAAAACCAGCTCGACCGATTTATCGACCCCGAAGAACGTTTCCCCACCATTGCCACCACCTCCCAGCTCCTCTCAACAGGTGTCGATGCTCAGACATGCAAGCTGGTGGTGCTCGACAAGCCCATCGAAAGCATGACCGAATTCAAGCAGATTATCGGTCGTGGCACCCGCGTGCGTGAGGACAAAGGCAAAATGTGGTTCACCATTATGGACTTCCAAGGTGCTACCAAGCTTTTTGCTGACCCCCAGTTTGATGGTCCTGCAGAACGAGTCTTTGAGGCCAAGGAGGGGGACGACATCGCCGAAATTGTGGCTGAGGAGGATCCAGAAATGCCTATCGAAGTCAAGACAATCGAGGACGATTTGGTGGATGTGGTTATCTCCCAAGGTTCGGCAGAGCAAC
Source organism: Parcubacteria group bacterium (assembly GCA_021731325.1). Classification (GTDB taxonomy): domain Bacteria; phylum Patescibacteriota; class Minisyncoccia; order Phycocordibacterales; family UBA12088; genus UBA12088. The sequence continues at coordinate 1,921 of JAKFXP010000084.1, read as the reverse complement.
CCATCATCGAACGCCCGCCTGTATACACACTCAGTGGCGTGCCGTATGCGGTCGTAAAAGAGCAGGTGCAGTACCTTGGTCCTGATGGCAAACTTCTTACCGAAACGCTCCAAGACTTTACGCGCAAGAACATCCTCGACCACTATCCCTCACTTGATAGCTTCTTTACCGCATGGCAGTCGGCAGAGCGCAGGCAGGCCATCATAGACGAGCTCGACAAGACAGGTATACCGCTCGAAGAACTTCAAAAGCAGGTAGGTGCTGAGTTTGACCTCTTTGATCTCGTGGTACACGTGGCCTACGACAAAAAAATGATGCGAAAGAGTGAGCGCGTAGAGGCGCTTCGACGCACGAACTACCTCGACAAATACAGCGGAAAAGCACGCGAGGTCGTAGACGCACTCCTTACGAAATATGCCGACGTGAGTCTGGGCGACATCGAAAACGTGCGACTCCTCACGCTTGAACCCTTCCGCTCTATCGGTACCGATGTTGAGATTGTCTCAACCTTTGGTGGCAAAGAAGACTACTACAAAATGCTCGACGACTTGCTTGATAATGTGTATCGCATCTCCTAACCCATGTTCACACCAGCCACCATAAAAGCCATTCAGGACATCATGCGCCAAGACATTGGCGTTGATGGTGATGCCACACGCCTTTCCCAAATGGTATGGCTTATCTTTCTCAAGATTCTCGACGACGAAGACCGCGCCCTTGAGATACGCAAAGAAAAATTTGTCCCTACACTCCCTGCCAAGTACCAGTGGCGCACATGGGCCGAGCCTCTTGACGGTATCACAGGTGAAAAGCTTATTGCGTTTGTTAACGACGACCTTATTCCCGGGTTGCGCACGCTACCATCGACGGGCAACCCGCGTACGGATCTTGCACGTATGGCTTTTCAAGACGTGTACAACTTTATGCGTAAGGGCACGCTCCTCAAGCAGGTCATCAACAAAATTAACGAGATAGACTTCAACGCACAGAAGGACCGTCACACCTTCAACGAAATATACGAACGCCTCCTGAAGAGCCTCCAAAGCGCAGGCAACTTCGGAGAAATGTACACGCCACGTGCCGTCACGCAGTTTGTGGTCGAGATGGTCAACCCACAGATAGGCGAGAGCGTCCTTGACCCAGCCGTGGGTACGGGAGGCTTTTTGGTGAACGCACTCGAACACATGCGCAAGCAAGTGAAGTCGGTAGACGATGAGCACGTCATCCAAAAAAGCATTCACGGGGTAGAGAAGAAGCCATTGCCGTTTATGCTCCTCATCACCAACATGATGCTCCACGGTATTGAAGAGCCCGTCACGATGCGCCGTGGCAATACATTGGAAAAGCCCCTCACCGACTACACCGACGCCGACAAAGTAGATTGCATTGTCACGAATCCCCCTTTCGGAGGCACCGAAGAGCCGGGCATCGAGTCCAACTTCCCCAAGGAGTTTCAGACCCGTGCCACCGAGGACCTTTTCTTAGTCCTCCTCACGCGCATCCTTAAAAAGCACGGGCGAGCGGGTATCGTCCTACCTGACGGTACACTTTTCGGCGAGGGCATGAAGACCTCGATTAAAAAAATGCTTCTCGAAGAATGCAACCTCCACACCATCGTGCGCCTCCCCAAAAGCGTCTTTTCCCCATACACCAGCATCGCGACCAACCTCCTCTTTTTCACCAAGGGCACACCCACCAAAGAAATCTGGTACTACGAACACCCATTCCCCGAGGGGCAAAAGGCGTACTCCATGACGAACCCAATGCGCTACGAAGAATTTGCTCCCGAAAAGGAGTGGTGGGACAACCGCGTGGAAAATGACCGTGCGTGGAAAGTGTCCATAGAGGATATACAAGCACGCAACTACAATCTCGACATCAAAAACCCCAAGGCACCCAAAGAAGTGCTGGAGACTCCCGA
>JAKFXP010000129.1 GCA_021731325.1 Parcubacteria group bacterium | reverse complement strand
TTTCAGCACAAAAAGCCCCTACAAGGGGCGTTTGTGTCGCGGAAGCAAGGCAACTGCTATCATTGTGTTTTTTGATTTGTATTGTATAGTTACCTCAGGTCCGGTTCATCCGGTTTTTTTGTACCTTTTCAAACCTATACGTAGGTGAGGAGTGTAAGATGGAAACAGAACGCAATTTCCGGCAGATGCTGGAGCACCAGTGGGAGCAGGGTAAGTTTGTGTGTGTTGGGTTGGATAGTGATTATGACAAGCTACCTTCATCATTTCGTACACCAATACCTGGTGGCAAGACAGTACAGATACAGATAACCGACTTCAATCGTCGTATTGTAGAGGCTACAAAGGATATTGTCGGTGCCTACAAACCGAACGTGGCGTTTTATGAAAAGTATGGCGATCAGGGATCTGTTGCGCTACGCGCTACTATTAATCATATACAGGCATGGGCTGCCGATGTCCCTATTATTCTTGACGCAAAACGTGCTGATATTGGAAATACCAATCTAGGATATGTCGCTGCTGCGTTTGAGCAATATGAAGCTGATGCAGTCACGGTCAATCCATACTTTGGTCGTAAGGCTTTAGAACCGTTTCTTAATTGCAAGAACAAGGGGATTATTGTCTTATGTCGTACGTCTAATCCTGGGGCATCTGAGTTCCAAGATTTGATGGTAGTACAGCCTGATGGTGGCACTACACCCTTCTACCAAGCGGTAGCGCGTAATGTTGCAAATGAGTGGAACGGGAACGGTAATTGTCTACTCGTCGTTGGTGCTACAGTCCCCGAAGAGCTTGCAGAGGTGCGAAAGATTGTTGGAGACAGTATACCAATCTTGATACCAGGTATTGGCACCCAAGGTGGTGATCTGCAAAAAGCAGTGCAGTATGGCAAAGATAGCCATGGGAAAGGTTTTCTCATCAATGCCTCAAGCAGCATCATCTTCGCTTCTTCTGGCGAGGATTATGCGGAAGCGGCACGGCGCGAAACACTCAAATTACACGAACATATTACGCAGTACCTTGCAGGAGGTTCAGATGAGTAATACTACTGCTTTTGTATTCAAAGCATTGGATATTGGTGCTTTAGAGCTTCTTCCGGAAGGAAGAGTGTTAAAGAGTGGGAGGATATCTCCCTATTTCTTTAATTCGGGACTCTTTCATACGGGTAGTGCACTCTCTTCACTTGTCGCAGTGTATGCGTACCACCTGACTGCCGAAGTCTGTGACAGTAATCTGGAGAAGCTTCGTCGATCAAATCCTATACTCTTTGGTCCCGCGTACAAGGGCATTCCGCTCATTGCAGGGTTAGCAGTGTTTTTGGAAACGCAGTATCAGGTTTCGCTTGGATATGCGTGTAACCGTAAAGAGGTAAAAGACCACGGTGAAGGAGGTTATCATTGTAGACGATGTCATTACCTCCGGTTCGAGTATCGATGAATCGGTGTCGTTCGTGCAGCGTCATGGTGGCATTCCTCGTGCATGCCTCATTGCATTTGACCGGCAAGAGCAATGGGTCGAGGGGGGTAGGTCTGCGGTACAGGAAGTGCAAGAGCGACACAACATTCCAGTACTTGCGGCAGCAACGCTCACTGACCTTATTGCGGTACTCGAAAAAGATACAGAAGAACGTCCAGAGTCTCGTTTTCCTCTTGCACAGGTTGTATTACCAAAGATACGTACATACCGTGATAGGTATGGTGTCTAGGGGAAGTAACTCTATGGGAGCCTGGCGGTATGTCAGGCTCTTTTTTTTGTACTGCGTCACGTATATGACCGACAATACGTTCATTTTAGTATATGATATGGCAATGAATCGATGGTATCTATGGTCACTTGTGCTTTTTGTGGGGGGTGTATACCCCACCACAAGGCTTTTTGCAGCTGAACCGATTCCCTCATTTGAGGCGCATATCATAGTGAATACCAATGCCACGATTGAGGTTGAGGAGCGCATTGTCTATGACTTTGGTACATCAAAGCAACATGGAATTTTCCGAACCATTCCCTATAGTTACCAGGCAGGAACGCAGACCTACACCGCCGATATTTCCTCAGTACTCGTAACCGATGATGCGGGGAATCCCTCCCCGTTTAACGAGAGTAGAGGCAACGGAGAGCTCACGATTAAAATAGGCGATCCAGAGAAGACTGTAACGGGGGAGCAAGTATACCGTATTTCGTACGTGGTCAAGGGACCGATCCTCTATTTTGATGACTACGACGAATTTTATTGGAATGTTATTGGTTCGTGGCCAAAGAATGGTATTACGAAAGCTACGGTACTAGTTGATCTGCCGGTTGGGGTGCAGGTGCTCAGAGCATCTTGTTACCAGGGTGCCGTGGGTGCCGGTACCACCTGTACGCACGATGAGCGGTTGGTAAGTAATGATCGAGCCGGGTACACCGCAAGCGCCGAACAACTTGCTTTGGGTGAGGGATTTACGATTGCGATAGGTTTTTCAAAGGGGGTGATTCAAAAAGTCGAGCAACCAGGAGACCAAAAAGCGCCGTCACCGTGGCAGTATGCACCATTTGGTATACCACTCATTGTGTTTGCAGGTATGCTCCGCCTATGGTTCGTCCGTGGTCGCGACCCCAAAGGTAGAGGTACCATCGTGACCCAGTTTGAGCCACCAGAGGGTGTCTCACCTGCGGTGGCAGCGACACTTTGTGGTGAATCGGTCGAAGCAAAAGACATATCAGCAGAAATCGTACGATTGGCGGTTGAGGGGTATATCAAGATTCACCGTATCGAAGATACGGTACTTTTGGTGATACCAAAAACAGATTATATTCTTGAACGGATTGAAACGAACACCACACCGGTAGATGCAGTAGGGGTTCTGCTTCTCGAACAGCTCTTTACACCCACGTTTATTGACACAAAGACCATACAGGGTGTGGAAGTGTCTGGCGCACTGCTCTCAAAGATGCAACACGCATTTACGAATGAGTATACAGAACTGCAATCTGAACTCTACGAAGAGATGGCGGATCGAGGATATTTTGTCGCGTCACCACAAAAGGTGCGCATGAGGTGGATTGGAATAGGTATCGCAGTTGCTATTCTCGGGTTCTTTTTGCTCCCAATTCTCGGAATCGCGCTCATTATATCGGGCATCATCATCGTAATCGTTGGGTGGTTCATGCCGGTCAAGACGCGTGCCGGGGTGCTGGTGCGCGAACACCTTGAAGGGTTCAAACGATACTTGTCAGTCGCCGAAAAAGATCGTCTGGCCTTTCATAATGCTCCGGAACGTACCCCAGCGCTCTTTGATCGTTTTTTGCCGTACGCCATCGCATTTGGGGTAGAAAAGCAGTGGGGAGAACAGTTTAAAGATATATACACCGCTGAACCAGCCTGGTACCAGGGTGGTTCAGCACAGAGTTTTGTGGCTTCGTCGTTTGTATCCGACCTCTCATCGTTTACCTCGTCTGTATCTTCAGCGTCCATGCCACAGTCCTCAGGTTC
>JAKFXP010000115.1 GCA_021731325.1 Parcubacteria group bacterium | reverse complement strand
GCCTTGAGGGTTTTGCCATGCAAAGGATCCTGGGGTTGCGTGTTCAGGGCATGCACGTACCCAGATATTTTTGGTACCGATGGAGAACTCGGCAACCTCTTAGACGGCATATTTTTTCTTCATATCTGCGACCGATCGTTTGATAAGTTTGGTAAGTACCTCGGTGTTAATATCCGAAAGTCGTTTGATGTACAGGCATCCCCCAGCGCTTGTTTTGTATTTCCCGAGATCCTTCAAGAGCTCGCTATACTCCTTGAATCCGGGCATCACGTAGATGGTGAGGTTTTGCTTACGGGGAGAGAAACCCGTCAAAGGCCAGTCACCCTTCTGTGCACTGCGCGCTGACTCATAATGGTACGACCCAAACCCCACGATCGCCGTACCCCACATCTTTGGTTTTTCTCCGGTTACCTCTTGGAAGAGTGCAAGGAGTGCAAGACTGTCTGTGCGTTTCTCCGCCTCAGGTATCGCCCGTATAAATGCGGTGGCGCTTGCGGTAGTGACTTTTGTTTTAAGTTCTGCCATACCACTATGGTATACCATGACGAACACGGAGTACACACATACCGGTAGCACCTGACAAGGCCAGCACAGTATGGTACATTCAGAATCAGATAACATACCTAACGAGGGAGGTTTTTGTGGAAAAACAATACGTACCTGACATGGAGCTCGAATACGAGCTATTACGACAAGTTCAAGTGGGTGACCGGGAAGCACTCAAAGCCCTCGCATTGGGGTATCTATGGTTCATTGTAAAACTAGCTCGCACGTACACACCGGAGGACGACGAGGGAGATACGACTATATTATATATGGTTTCTGACGTATTTATAAAAACGGCAAAATCTATTGAAATTACTAACCCTACTGTCTGCTTCTTAGAAGAAGTGTATCAAAACGTACGAATACGTTTTGGAGATATGCAACGAGACTCGATTCACCACGTACATCGCTTGTTATCTTGGGTACATAGTATTGATACCATTTCGTTACAGTTGCCTACGCATGGCGGAGATGCTCAGCTCCAAGATATGGTTGCTACTCCCCATGTTCCACGAAGCGACCAACAGATTTGGGAAGACCAACTGCGCCTGCTAGTACCCGAGATGTTACAAGTATTACCCGAAAAAGAGCAACGTGTTGTTACCCTCCACTTCCTCTACGACATGGAGGTATCTGAAGTCGCCAATGTTATGAAAATATCGGGTGAAAAAGTTCGTGGACTTTTAAAAAAAGCGCTTCGTCAGCTCAAACGCACCGTTCCACAAAATCAATTTGATTTTGTGGACAAATAACCATCATTCGCAACACTCGCATTATCTATATACGATAGAGCGAGTGTTTTTTGTACCGGTAAGAGCCATACGCCTGAACCGTCACTATCTATGATGCGGTATATACAACCAGTCACATACCAGTATGTAGTCCCAGATGCCTGGAGTGCGGGTATGCCCACCACAACCCCTTCCTTTGACAGTACGACCCATGCCCGCACCCTTTCACGAAAGGCGTTGCGATGTAGGCCACGTATATAATTCCATTCCCACATACGTTACTTACCTCGCCATGCGTTTCGCACGGCGATTGTTCTTTTACAACTTGGAGATGTTCCCGATGCAACCATCACACTTGCAGTACCGTTCTATCCTACACCACTACGGACGCCACATTCGACCCTACCTACGACAGCAAGTATACATACTTACGAGTTACGCGTGCGCAGGTCTTATCGTGGTCGTCATCGTACGCCTGCTCTACAAACACCTCATCGACACGGTAACCAGTGGTGGTTCAGGTGCATACGAACATGCCATGACCCTCACCACCTATCTTGCAGGCAGCGTCGTTGCCTACAACATTGCATTCCGAATCGGTGACTACCATATGGTATCGTCTCAGAGTCGAATACTCCGAGACCTCAACAACTACGCACATCGCATATTGCAGGACAAATCGTACGAGTTTTATACCAACACCTTTGCCGGTAGTTTGATTGCAAAAACCCGTCGGTTTGTGAACGCGTTCGAAACACTACACGATCAATTTGTGTTTCAGTTGTGGATGAGTGGCGTGCAATTACTCGCCTCGGTTTCTGTACTCTGGTACGAGTCGTGGGTACTGGGCACGGTCTTCTTGGGCTGGCTCGTACTGTACCTCACGATGACATGGTACCTGGTGCGCTTTCAGATTCCAAAAGGAATTGCACAAGCGGAGACAGATAGCCGTACCACGGCACATTACTCGGACATTATCAGTAACATCCTTACGGTAAAGATGTTTGGTACCTCTGCGTATGAAATAGCTGCATTTGAAAAGACCGTAGATACACAAGAGAGAGCACGACGCGCATCCTGAATGCAACTCAACTTTTGGAACGGACTGTACCAAAGTCTGGCGGTTGGCGTGTTTGAGATTGTGATTATGGGTACCTCAGTCGAATTGTGGCATCGCGGACTCATTACCGCCGGCGTCATTGTACTCGTACAGGCGTACGTAGTCTTTAGCTTCCATATCGTATGGACGATTAGCAAAAACATCGTCCGCGTGTCCGTGGCATTGTCTGACGCACAGGAAATGGTCACCTTACTCGACCAACCACCTGACGTACAAGATGTACTGAATCCAGAACCTGTACGTATGAGTGAAGGCTCTATTGCTATCAACGATATCACCTTCCAATACAATGGCGGACGCGCAGACATACTCAAGAATCTGAGTCTCACGATACCAGCCGGACAAAAAATGGCACTCGTAGGACACTCAGGTGCAGGTAAAAGCTCAATCGTCAAGTTATTTTTACGATTTGTAGATGTGCGCGAAGGATCTATTACTATAGATGGACAACATATCGCTCATATTACTCAGCACGAGCTACGGCAACGTATCGCGTATGTACCGCAAGACCCTGCGCTCTTTCACCGTTCGCTCCGCGACAACATTGCATATGCAAAACCAACGGCATCGATAGAGGAGGTGGTACGTGCAGCACAACGTGCACATGCGCATGAGTTTATCGAAGCATTACCCCATGGGTACGATACTCTAGTAGGTGAACGAGGAGTAAAACTGTCGGGTGGTGAGCGGCAGCGCATTGCTATTGCTCGCGCACTCCTCAAAGACGCACCTATTGTCATTCTCGACGAGGCAACCAGCTCACTTGATTCGATATCAGAGCGCCACATTCAGGCAGCGTTTGATACCCTCATGGAAGGTCGGACTACGATTGTGATTGCTCATCGACTATCAACCATACAGCACATGGATCGCATCATTGTCCTGGAAGACGGTGGTATCGTTGAAGATGGTACCCATGCCGAACTACTCGCACACAACTGCGTGTACGCAGATCTCTGGAACAGCCAAGTTGGTGGATTTATTGAGGTATAACCTCGCGCCATCACCGCCCCAACCATATGTTGGGGCGTTTTTTATAGATATCACCACGAAAGTATTGACAATGTGTTTATATTATTAT
>JAKFXP010000007.1 GCA_021731325.1 Parcubacteria group bacterium | reverse complement strand
CTACACTGCCCGCATTGAGGGTGTCGACGGTATCGACAACGCACCTGAGGAGAAGGCGCGTGGTATTACTATTGCACTCCACCACTCGGAGTACGAGTCACCTAATCGTCACTACGCACACATCGATGCGCCAGGTCACGCCGACTATATTAAGAACATGATTACCGGTGCAGCCCAGATGGACGGCGCCGTACTCGTTGTTGCCGCAACCGATGGTGCTATGCCACAGACGCGTGAACACGTTCTGTTGGCTCGTCAGGTTGGCGTTCCAAAGATTGTGGTGTTCCTCAATAAGTGTGACATGGTCGACGATCCTGACATGCTTGAACTCGTCGAGGAAGAGCTCCGTGAGCTTCTCGACAAGAACCATTTCGATGGTAAAAATACTCCTATTATTCGTGGCTCAGGTCTCAAAGCACTCGATGCTAAGACGGCTGATGATCCATGGGCAGCTAAGATCATCGAGCTTATCGACACCCTCGACTCATATATCCCAACCCCAATTCGTGAGGTTGAGAAGCCATTCCTTATGCCGGTTGAGGATATTTTCTCAATTGAAGGTCGTGGAACGGTGGTCACCGGACGTATTGAGCGCGGTATCGTAAAGGTTGGTGAAGAAGTCGAAATTGTTGGTATCAAAGATACGACCAAGACCACCATTACCGGTATTGAGATGTTCAACAAACAGCTTGATCAGGGTATGGCGGGAGACAACGCAGGTATTCTCTTGCGTGGTACCAAGAAGGACGATGTTCACCGCGGACAGGTGCTTGCAAAGACGGGTACCGTTACGCCCCACACTGAGTTTGATAGTGAGGTGTACATTCTCAAGAAGGAGGAGGGTGGTCGTCACACGCCATTCTTTACCGGCTACAAACCTCAGTTCTACATCCGTACCACTGACGTTACTGGTGAGGTAACCCTTGCCGAAGGTGTTGAAATGGTGATGCCTGGTGACACGGTAACCTTCAAGGTCAAGCTTGTTGCACCAGTTGCACTCGAAGAGCAGCAGCGCTTTGCTATCCGCGAGGGAGGCAAGACGGTGGGAGCAGGTGTGGTAACCAAGATCAACAAATAATCTACTCGAATTAATTACTTATCATCATGGCAACGAAAACAGCACCACGGGCCAGCAAGGGCGCAAAACCGGTCGTAGGGGAGGGAGCAAAGCTTCGCATCCACATCCGTGCGTACGAACACAAGATCCTCGATGCAAGCATTAAGCTCATCATGGATACTGCACTTCGTTACGATGCGAAAGTCGTCGGCCCGGTGCCGTTGCCTACGGAGATTAAGAAGTACACCGTCAATCGTGCCGCATTCGTCCACAAGGACGCGCGAGAACAGTTTGAAATGCGGATTCATAAGCGATTGATTGATATCTTAAATCCAAGCCCAAAGCTTATTGAAGCGTTGACCAACCTCTCACTACCTAGTGGAGTCAACATCGACGTAAAGATGAACTAACAGGTACTCCGTTTGATACAAAACCACCCCACATAGGGGTGGTTTTGTATTTTTCTAGCCAATATGGTACCTTGACGAACAGTCTTTGTTCATTGGTTATTTGACAGTGTACAGAGGTTTTCTCAACTATATAACCGCAGCACACGCTGCAACGGAGGTTTACAATGATACTGACCCTTGTGGCATGTATTGTGGCGGGTACGCTCGCTTTATGGTTTGCGTTTGCAAAAGCACAGTGGATTACTACCTTAAGTGCGGGCACAGACCGCATGCAAGAGATTGCTGGCTACATCCGAGAAGGTGCACATGCGTTTCTCAAACGTGAGTATACGGTGCTTGCGTACTTCGCGCTGGTGGTTGCCGCGTTACTCTTTTTTGGTAACGAAGGCCCACTGCGTATGGTGGCAATCGCCTTTCTGATTGGTTTTGCCTGCTCAGGAGGGGCGGGTATTCTTGGTATGCGTACCGCAACGTATGCAAACGTGCGTACCGCACATGCTGCTCGCACGAGTATCTCCGAAGCGCTCCATGTAGCATTTTCGGGTGGTACGGTGATGGGTATGTATGTTGTTGGACTCGCAGTGGTAGGTATCGCACTTTTGTTTTTAGTGTGTGCAAGCATCTATGGATTTGATGTCTCTACGCTTACTACTACGGTGATTCCCATCCTCTACGGATTCTCTATGGGTGCCTCAGCAATCGCTCTTTTTGCGCGAGTTGGTGGAGGTATTTATACCAAAGCAGCAGACGTAGGTGGTGATACGGTGGGTAAGGTGGAACAAAATATTCCTGAAGATGATCCACGTAACCCAGCAGTCATTGCTGATGCTGTGGGAGACAATGTGGGTGATGTGTGTGGTATGGGTGCGGATCTCTTCGAATCGTATGCAGGCGCTATCATTTCAGCGATGGTACTGGGTGCGGTGTCAAAAGAATCCGGTCTTATTGTATTGCCACTTATATTGGCAAGTATAGGAATACTCATATCTATCGTAGGTACGTATCTCGTGGGAGATTCACGTACGTTTCGATGGGGTATCGGTGGATACGACTTTTCGATGTGTATCGAACGTGTACTGAACCCACTCAGCGACATGCGACAGCTTTCAAGTGTGTTTACTCAAGGAAATGAGGATAATCCGCAGTCAGCGCTCAATCTTGCCACGTTCGGTGCCGCATTGGTAATGATCATAGTTACTATTCCAATAGTCTACATGACGCTTCCGAGTACGTTTACCCTCAGTGGTGTTGCGTTTCATCCTGGAGGCGTCTGTCTCGCAGCGATTATTGGACTCATTGCAGGGGTATCGATTGGAGCGAGTACCGAGTACTACACTTCAGGTACGTACCGATCGGTGCAACAAATCATTCAAGCGTCCAACACAGGTGCAGCAACCAACATTATTGCTGGTCTTGGGGTAGGTATGCGTTCAGTTGCAATACCTGTTATCTGTATTGTTGTTGCCATCCTGGTATCATTCCAAGTGGCGGGACTGTACGGTATTGCTATTGCAGCAATTGGTATGCTTGCAACGACTGGAGTACAGCTTGCAGTCGATGCGTACGGACCGATTGCTGATAACGCCGGTGGTATAGCAGAAATGGCGCAGTTACCTTCTGAGGTACGCGAACGAACCGACACGCTCGATGCAGTGGGGAATACCACAGCCGCGATTGGTAAGGGGTTTGCGATTGGTTCTGCCGTACTTACGGCACTTGCGTTATTTTCTGCATACATAGAAACAACCGGACTTGATGGGATTAATATCGCAAAACCACAGGTGATTAGTGGAGTACTGGTCGGAGCAATCCTTCCATACCTATTTTCTGCCATGGCAATGGACGCGGTATACAAAGCAGCCAATGCAATGATTGAAGAGGTGCGTCGCCAATTTCACGAGATTGTCGGACTACGAGAAGGAAAAGAAGGAGTACATGCCGATTACGCACGTTGCGTCGACATCTCAACAGAGGCAGCGCTCAAGTACATGATTATGCCTGGCGCGCTTGCT
>JAKFXP010000099.1 GCA_021731325.1 Parcubacteria group bacterium | reverse complement strand
AAGTGGTTTGGTGCGAAGAAGTAACTGGTAAGAAATTGAGACGGTAATCTATGTTCACCATTTTCCATTTCATTGCGTCTACCCAGGTGCATGGTAGAGTGAGGTACCTATATGTTTGTCACTCGCAGATATCATCAGCGTGTGATGTTTTTCCTCGGAGCAGTACTCTGCATTCTTCTGGTGCTTTTTTTGGTAACCTTCTTTAAGACTAGTCTAATAGGAATATTCACTACTTCTCAGGCACGTCCATCCGCAACACCTCTACTCGATGCACCAGATACACCGTTTTTCAATAATGAAGGAGAAGCAAAGGAGATACTTCCAGTAAAAAAAGTGTTGCTTGAATATGTCGAAATTACGGGTGGATGTGGCCCACATTTTGAAGGTACGTGCCTTCGGGTACGCTCCGGCCCCGGTACTGAGTACCCAACCATCGCACGTCTGCGAAACGGTATGGTACTTAAAATTGCGGACAAGGTCGAGCGCGCCGGACACGTGTGGTACAAGGTTGTATTTGACGAAACCTTACACTACCCAGAACGAGTGGTGGGTGATTGGTATATAGCAGCAGAACACGCAACGGTACTCCTCGACGAAGGATTGCGTACCATAGATGATGAAAAATCACATGAGGCATCGACGACCAAACGTATTGTCGTAAATCGCACCAAGCAAACACTATCTGCGTATGAGGGTGATGCACCTTTTATGAGTGAAAATATTTCTACTGGTCTTGAACTTACGCCGACTCCTGCTGGCGACTTTATTATTTTTCGCAAGACACCAAGTCGCTACATGCAAGGACCTGTCAAAGGTATTGCCGATCAGTACTACGACATGCCCGGTGTACCGTGGAACCTGTATTTTACGCACGGTGGAGCGGTGATACATGGTGCGTACTGGCATACGAGTTTTGGGCAACCGTATTCACATGGGTGTGTCAATCTGCCGCCTGACAAAGCGCGCGAGCTCTACTACTGGGCTGATTTAGGTACCAAGGTTACCGTCATCGACTAGAGTCTGTTGTGTTACAGAAGAAAGCGGGGACAATGGGTACATGTCACAACACGCAATACACTTGTTGTCTATAGTGGCGTGCCTCATTCTAGTGTAGACTTTATAGTACTTTGTTGTATTACAGACCAATCGCTGTGTTCATTGCTCTTAGTGGAGTGGGTATCGGTATCGGTACGTCCCACACTACATGGTCTGTAGAGCGTGTCGATGGTACTCCAACCCGAGACGCGACCACTACTCCTACACCCTCCTCGTCGATGCAAGAGTTACCATTCGTTGAAGCATCACCTACAACGTCATCGAGTGAGGTTGTAACGAGTAAACAAAATGAAGATACAAAAAATTTGGTAGAGCAGGGGAACGATGACACATCGTCGAAATCAGTAGAAACGGATGTTGTTGATGCCGCAACCGCAGCGGTCGAGCGCACGGTACCTTTCTTCTCACAATTTGCCGATATTAGCTCCCAAAAATGGCAAAAAGTTGGATGTGGTATTGCAAGTCTTGCGATGCTTATCGACTACTACAAACCAAACGAGGTAACCGTAGAAGGTCTTCTCGGTGAAGGTATTGCCGCACACGCCTATCTCGATACTGATGGCTGGATTCATCAAGGCCTTATTGCCCTTGCACAAGAGCACGGCCTTACGGGCTCGACTCATGATTTATCTTCAGAGACCATGAGTAACGCCTTTACCCAGCTGACCCGCACGGTACGCACTGGTCCGGTTATGGTGTCGGTACATTACACTTTCGAGCCAACCAATCCAATTCCACACCTTGTGGTGGTGACGGGTGTAGACGATGAGCATGTGTATTACAATGACCCAGCCGAACCTAGTGGCAACGGTTCAATCTCCACAACAAAGTTTAAACGTGCGTGGAAACAGCGATACATCGCGATTCGTCCGGCAGCGTAGTAATCACGATTGGTACCAAAAACCACCGAGGGAAATAGGGGTGGTACGAACCCGCTCTCTGTACGCGCATCGCGGAACCGCGTATACTCCAGGTACTATCAACTAGTATATACATTCCATGCAGTACCCCTATTTTGAGTTTAGCGTTCCCCTGTTTATCAAACAACTTACCAACCTCAAAGGGGTGCTTGCAAAAGCAGAGGTATTTGCGCGGGAACGCAAAGTGCTCGATAGCGTGGTGCTCGGGTCACGACTTTATGTTGACATGTTTCCATTGGTTCGGCAGGTGCAGATAGCAACCGACAATGCAAAAGGGGCTGCTGCGCGTCTGATGGGTACTGAGCCACCGAAGATGGAGGACACCGAAGAGACGTTTGCAGCACTCATGGCACGTATTGATGCAACCATAACGTACCTCAAGACATGTATGCCCGAGCAATTTGCTGATGGGGCGACCCGTGAAATACGGTTGCCACACCATACGCAAGGTAAGCACTTTTTGGGAGTTGAGTACTTGCCCCTGCATGCAATTCCAAACTTCTTATTCCACGTCACCACGGCGTATGCCATTTTGCGGCACCTGGGCGTCGATATTGGCAAGGCAGATTATGTCGGAGGTACGCCCATGTACGACGATAAATAGCAGTACGTAGTATGAGTCGATGGAAACGAATACTACGGTATCTGGGACTACTCCTTGGTCTTGGGTACGTCAGTCTATGGGTAGTGTTCCAACCCAGTCACGAGCGGAAATGGGTACCCGGACACGCAGTGCTCCCGCACATTAGCGCTGATGCATCATCAACAGTTACTATCACAGGTTTTCGTGATTTTGAGTGGTATGTCGCCGATGAAGCGCACGAATCCTACACAACACAGACCTTTCCGCTCAACTCGATTACGCGGGTAGATGTCCTCATCTCACACTTTTCCGAATACGAGGGCATCGCTCATATATTTTTGAGCTTTGTGCGTTCTGATGGAGAAGAGGTGGTGGTATCACTTGAAGCGCGTCG
The DNA here is from genome assembly GCA_021731325.1 of Parcubacteria group bacterium. Classification (GTDB taxonomy): domain Bacteria; phylum Patescibacteriota; class Minisyncoccia; order Phycocordibacterales; family UBA12088; genus UBA12088. The sequence goes on along the minus strand of JAKFXP010000099.1, from coordinate 544 downwards.
AGAAGAAGGGGAGGCATACTCGCCACTACTTGGTACGCTGCGGCAGTACGAAATGCTGTATGTCGTTGGCTCAGCGCGCGACCTTATTGATGCGCGGGTAGGGGTGCGTGATGAACGAGTGTATCGATACCACACCATTGCCACCCCCGAAAAAGCACAAGCGCTGTTTGGCCTGCTCGCCACTGACATCAACGACCTACACACCGCGCCGAGGATGTACAACACCCTTACGCACAACTGCACCAACGAGATCACGCGCAAAGTAGAGATGATTTCTGAGGTCGAGTTCCCGCTCTCGTGGAAAACCGTATTACCGGGATACTTTGATGAGGTACTCTACGAGCTCGCACTTATTCCTACTGACGACACGTTTGAACAGGTCAAAGAGCGTGCACGATTGGAATTGCACTGAGGAAGAGTATACTTGTGAGGTATGAGAAAGCTGCAGCGGGTTGGTATTATATGCCTCATTGTCCTCGGTACTATTGGGTATCAACTCTGGCGTATGGTGCAGGTGCCTACCGTTGACGAGATACCGGTAATA
>JAKFXP010000137.1 GCA_021731325.1 Parcubacteria group bacterium | reverse complement strand
ACGTATTGCGTCGGGGTAGGGGTGCCATGGTATCCTTCTCCTCGTAGTCACATGATTATATCATCGTACCTGTAACGCAAACCGTTGTATTTCTTAGGAAATACACGATTAGGCATGGAAAACAACAAACAACATACGCACATTCCCGCTCTCACCATACGAGCGCGCTGTTCGTTTCCACGCCGTACCGTGACCAGTCACGTACGGCGCGTTTTGTATACCGTACAAAACGGTATACGGATATCAATATTCCCATGAGTACATTTCACGTCTGGTTTTATATTATTGCAGCAGTCCTTGTTGCACTCGTAACTAACATTGTGAGTACTATTTGGGCTTCAAAAGAGAGTAAGTGTAGTCTCTGGCTCTTGCTGTTACTAGTACTGTCCCCATTCGTGTTTATTACATTTGGATTAGTAACATCAAAATTGGGTCTCGCGGTAACGTCAGCAACGGTTGATTCGTTGTTGACGGTAAGTTCAATCTTACTCGGTCTTGTACTATTTGGAGGGTGGAATAATCTCACTATCTTTCAATGCGTCGGGATTGTTTTTGCAATACTCGGAATCATCTTAATGCATTTTGATAAATAAATTTTATGCAATCAACACACACATCAAACCTGTTACTGGCGACCAGTGAGAACACTCTCTCAGAACCTATACCCATACCCACATCATCGTATGAGTTAGGTGCACCGTTAGTATTTAATACTATTGAGCAGCAAGCTACTATACTGGCCAACACTATCGAAACACAGTTAGAACATTTAACTGATATTTTGCTCGAATACGAAAGCTGTGAGGTGGCAAATGATGAAGTATACAGAACATTAGACCTTCTAAAAAATCTAAAAGAAAATCGAGACTATTTTCACACACGTGTTGGTGCAGTCACCTCTTTTCTACCAAGGAATCAGCCATTATATGCGTTGACATGCTTTGTGCTCATACCCTCATTAATGGCGAGTACGGTACACTTTCGTATCCCTCACAGTATGCGGAATTTTTTCCCAAAAGTGTTTGATCTTCTCAACATCTTTGATTTATTTCCAAATGTCACCGTTTCATCCAAAGAAAGAATTGAATTTCTCACAGAGCGATCCGCAGTACTCGTGAACCCTACCACACTAGAAAGTAGACCTATAACCGATGTGGTTATCTTTACTGGCACCTCATCCCATGCAGATCAGTTACGATCAGTTTTTGATGAGAAAACATTGTTTATTTCAAATGGGGCAGGTCACAATCCAGTAGTAGTTGGCGAACGGGCTCATATTGCTGAAACTGTGGAGGCAGTACTCACCCTAGCATTGTATAACCAAGGACAAGATTGCGCAGCCCCAAATGCAATTTTGGTGCATGAACATGTATACGAGAGTTTTATGAACCACTTATATGTGGAATTTTCAAAAGTAAAAATTGGTCTGTATCACAAGCGTGATTGTAGAGTTGGTCCAATTAGCGACCCTGATGACCTAAAACGTATTGAATCCCTAATTGTTGATAATCGAGAATGGTTGCATGAAAAGACAGGTGGTGTTATTCGTACCGCTGAAGCGATTGTGGAGCCAACTATTATTTGTAAACCACTTGAAGCGGGGGGGAACTATGAAGAAGTATTTGCACCAATTATATTTGTGCAGAAATATACACATGATGAACAACTTGCATCATATTTTGAAACCAAACGATACGCACATAATGCTATGTATCTTACCTTGTATGGTGAAAGTGCCTATGTAGAAAATCTTATTGGTAGGCCTATTGAAGGAAAAATACTTCACCTAAAGGATACTTTTCTACACAATACTCACTTACATGCACCGGGCATAGAACGAGGGACACAACCCTATGGGGGGTATGGGTATGGAGCTTCGAGTACCAGTATGTATGGAAAAATTACCGCCATGCCAACGTTGCCACAACGTGACATCTATGAAATGGTTGCGAAACCACAGTATGCTAAAAAAGAAGCCGATCTGTGTAGGGCAGCATTCAATACATTTACACAAATTAAAAACAAAAATGTTAAAAAGATACTACGACTACACTCAACAAAAGTAGTTTTGTCACCGCACACTGTACTGAGCAACAACACATATCTTGATTTGAGTTTACTAAAGACGGGTGGTGTACGGTATGTAAAAATTGAGGAGAGTTACCTCTACCGATTGCTTGATGTACCAAATATGGAATATGCCGCAACCCTAACAGAGGAAGATCTTCTATCCATTCGCACACTAAAAACATTACTTGATCGTAAAGCGACACTTTCTTCGGAAGAATTTATTACCCTGCTATACGCTATACCAAAAAAATCAGATGCAGTGAAAGCCGAGAATGGTGTACGTCAATTCAATTTTTTCCGACACCTATACCAACTCTTGTTTAAGATGGATCATGGTCCACGACTCGGATCATTTTTATGGGAATTAAAAGATAGTACCGTAAAAAATCTTTTAGATATAGAATAGGGGTGTCAAATTATGGTAGCATACTAGGATGCTACTACAGAAAATAGACACTGCTAAAACAACTCTTAAAAAGATCAAAATTCCTCTATGGATTGATGCTTTGGTTTTGCTTCTTGTGGCAACAATAATTATTGCTGCATCTCAGATACTCTATAATCGTACGGTTAATTTACTTACAGAGAATCTACGAGAGCGTATATTAACTGTCTCCGTTACCGTAGCTGCTAACATTGATCCAAACGATCTTATCGCGCTACAAGTTGAAGAGGATTGGAAAAAACCGGAGTGGAAACGGGTGGTACGTAGATTACATAATGCAAAATATAGCAATAAAGATATTGTTTTTATGTACATCTTTCGGAAGACGGGAGATGACGCAACGAAGATGGAATTTGTTGCGGACGCTGACTCTATTGACCCGTATGTGAATATTGGTGATGATGCATCAAAATATATTGATGTGAATCGTGACGGGAAGATAGAACCGGATGGCCCGGATAAACTTCAGTGGCCTGGACAACCCTATCCAGAGGCATCTGATATTCCTGAGACTTTCGAGGCATACAATCAACCGTTGACGAGTAGTGATTTGTATACGGATGAGTACGGTACCGTACTCACGGGGTACGCCCCCATTAAAGACGAGTATGGAAATACTATTGCAGTACTCGCGACAGATATTAAAGCTGATGATTTTTTTATGATCACCTCACAAACATTAAAACCGTTCGTGATATTTATCATATTTCTTACCTCTATCATCTCGATCCTAACCATATTTCTTATTTATACCTGGAGAAGGTATGCTCGATTCTTAGAAAAATCTAATGATGATAACACAAAATTAGCACGCTACCTTGCAAGTGCAAACACACGCTTACGTGAGCTTGACCGACAAAAAACCGAATTCGTCTCGATTGCCTCGCACCAACTGCGCGCGCCGGTCGCCGCAATCCGCGGGTACGCCTCGATGGTCGAGGATGGCACATACGGCAAAGTTCCCAAAACGCTCCTGGAGCCAATGGAACGGGTATCCGAATCAGGACGACGTCTTGCCCTCATGATTGATGATTTTCTCAATGTCTCCCGTATTGAACAGGGACGTATGGTATACGACATGAAGCGACTTGATCTCGGCGCGCTCGTAGATACCGTCTATCACGAACAACGCCT
>JAKFXP010000072.1 GCA_021731325.1 Parcubacteria group bacterium | reverse complement strand
TGGTTGATTCAGTAGTGTGCTAATATGATGCCCCATATCGATCGTGGCACGGGTGGCGTCGCTCACCTGCGAACCAAATTGCATAAAACGCTCTTGTTCTTTAGTTTCGGCCAGCAGAGACATAATGGTGGTGGAAAGCTGCTTTTGAAGCACTGATTGGGTGTGTTTTCCCACACGGGTGACTGATTGCTCTTCGAGAATAGGCGGAAATACGCCCTGGGCAAACAAGTTTGCCGAGAATGACAAATGTCCATCCGTCGTACCCATCACGTTGGTCATAATAAGGTCAGTTGAGACATCAATGTCAGTTTGCAATACCGGCAACAAGGTAATTGAGCCTTTTCCGGCAAAATTCCCCGACCGCTCCATAAGATGCGCCTGCTGGTAAAAAATATCACCGGGATACGATTCACGACCGGGCAGTCTCCCTTCCAAGAGTCCGATTTCTCGGAGATATTTTGCGTGCGTGTATAAATCGTCCATAATCAAAAGCACGTCTTTTCCCTGCTCACAAAAATATTCCGCGATATATATCGCAACGGAAGGTGTCAAGACATTGAGTGGTGCAAAATCTTGCGCCGTACTTGCAATCATAATCGTATATTTTTCTGAAGCCCCCGAAAGAAGCAACTCCGATAAACGGCGGATATATGCTACCGGTTTACCAATGGTTGCATAGATACATATCGTATCTTTCCCTTCTTGGTTCCGCACAAGCTGACGACAGAATGCATCAATACCGCTCTGCATAGGCCCCATTAAGAGCTGTCGCTGCCCCTTCCCAATCGGTAATACCGTGTCAACCATCGAAAACCCGGTTTGTAATTGTTCCGTAATCGACGCTCGACGAGCCAGGTCACCCGAATCTTGTTCGAGTACGAGGGGCGCGTTCTTTGGGGGAAAGCCCCCCTTCCCGTCTACCGGATCTCCGAGCGCATTGATAATACGCCCAAAGAGGTGGTCTCCAATAGAGAGGTGCCGCGTCTCTCGACTACGAATCATAAATCGCTGCCCCGGTCGTATATCAATCGGGTCAAGTACCATCACCTCGACCGCATCGTGTGACAGTGCCGTGACGAGTGCCCGCCCGCCCTCTTCGGTGTACACCACGTCATGTACGCGCACCGAAGGAAGCCCTTCAATGGACGCCAGGTAGTGCTTCGTAGCACGCACCAGGCCTATTTCTTGCTGAAGATTACGTGACTGCATGTAAATGAGTATCAAACATCTTAAGCACCGCAACACTCTCTCGTTCTACAAAATAGCGGAACGAAAAATCATAATACGTACTATTCCAAATAAACGAGCATCCCCCGGCCACATGCGGATCCGTGTGTACCGTAAGGAGCATATTCGGTTGCACTCGCTCTCGAAACCACTTTCCAAACCCTTCCACAAGCACCGTATCAAATCGTATGGGTAGATATATGGTGACCGAAGGTACTCCCGCCAAATCCTCCTCAATCGCATCGAGTGCTTCATAAATCACCAGTGGCGAAAGTGCTGACTCTTTAAATCCCTCCATCCAGGTTTCTAGAGCGTGTAACGTGTACGCGTCACACTCGCCAACCAATGCTTCGTGAATGGGGATATGTTCAGCACCCGAAAAAAGACGCTTGCTAAAATAGATACGCATGAGGGCAATGCGCTGCACAAGATCATCCGTGGTAAACGTATTCTTGAGCATGATTGAAATAATTTTGACCAACATGGTATTTTTTTGTTACACAAATATTCCGCGCTCCTTCGCTTCATCCAGCGCACGGTAGACCAAATCGGCGTGTTCCTGCATCGAGAGCTGCTTTTGCAAAGCGATCTGTGCCGTGTCTTCGACGAGCACCATAATCTTTTCATTGACGAGGCGCATACGCGCTTCTCGATATTTACCCAGTTCTTGTTTTATGCCCGCAAATTCTTGTTCGATATTCACCCGAAGCGCCTCATCAAGTCCACGCGCCACCTCGGTCACCGACCGCGCCGTCTCAACACCAATCTTTTGCATTTCTTCCCGCACCACCAAGGCATTCTTCCCCGCCTCATCAGAGGCAGCTTCTTCGAGTGCCAAGGCTAAGTGTTGTATCCCCTTCTCGACATTTTCAATCTGATACGCGAGTCGATCAAAGAGGGTGCCCGATTGACTCGTAAAGGAGTCCATACTTTGCTTTGCCTCATCTGCATTGTTTGATACCCGTTCCTCGATATTTTGTAACACCTCAACAAAATGACTGGTGGCACGCAGATGTTCTTTTTCAACCCCATACGAAAGTTCTTTAATCGTTTTATCGAGATGAAAACGGTACGCATCGAGAAACCGCTCAATCTCCGTATGGTCTTCATTCAAGGCATGGGTGCGCTCCTTTTCGATGGAGAGTCGAGTGCGTCGCGCTTCCGCAGATGCTTCCGCAATGATTGCCTGCGCGCGTTCTTCAGCGTCGAGCACCACCTCTTTTGCTTGCTCGGGAGTAAGTGATGCATGATCACGCCGAACTAACAGCACGACGATACTTATCAAGAGTATAATCGCTACCAGGAGCCCAAGACTCAACAATACTCCGGGACTCAACAACACCTCGGAGGTAGTACCAACGGCTGCAAGAAGCGCTCCGGAGCTTTCAAAAAAAGTGTTCATGGTAACATAATTATTGCAATGCCAAGTCCAAGCCCTACACTACTCACGGCAATAATGAGTACGGCATTCCACACCAAAATCGAACGGATCTGTGAGCGCGCAAGCGGATTTCGGCCAACAGAAATAACGCTTTGTGCAAACAAATCACCGAACCGGCGCAGTGCAAGAATGACCGCAGCGATTGCAACAAATGAGCCGAGGAGGTACCGAAATACTTTGAACCCATCGATAGGTTTTGTTTCTTCTTCGGTGACGATTGACTCCCCCACGCCGATTTCGCTTGACGTAGCAATCAGGTCGGTACCGTCTGCATGCATATCTTTTTCGGGGGTATGGGCACTAATTCCTAACGCAACCGTGACCGTACCAAAACGCACTTCTGACCCATCCACAATCATAGGTGCGAGCCCTTCATCATAGGTCATGGGCGCAGTCGCAAAACCAAGTACATATCCGGGAGTATCACGATTAGCTCGTGCCCCTACCCCCGGGATACGCGAACTCGTAATCAGGTCTCCTTGGCTAATGTCACCCTGCAACGTTGAGACATTGACACTCGCTTCACCAAAACGTACTACCGGCTGTACGGTCGGCCCGGTTTCCTCAAGTTCGAGGTACATAACAGGATCATACACCACCACTCCAAACAAATTTTGATCATGCGCTTTTTGGGACGGTTCGTAGATCGCCTTTTCTGGATTGTAGCTGACCATATCGCCGTCACGGACCTCCCCCTCTATGGCAAGGGGGGATGCGATGGTGGAGCGATTATTGGCTTGGGCAGCCGATACGGAGGTGACACACACACTTATGCTTATGCCGACACACAGCACCAATACTCCTATCTGTGATATATACAAAACCAGACGCATATAGGCGACCTCAACGAACATATCTAGAGTATACCAGCGGATACTCTATTCTACATACCTCTTCACTGTGTATTACAATTACAACAATGATCCTGAAAAAAGAATCCAGAGTAATCCGGCGAGACCAATAAGGAAGGCGGTCGAGAGGATGGCAAGCAAGGGGAATCCATGCCGACGAGTCTCTCTTGGCGGACGAATGTCCTCCGTACGCAC
>JAKFXP010000088.1 GCA_021731325.1 Parcubacteria group bacterium | reverse complement strand
GAGTGCTATACAGGCACGATCATCTCGATTAAGATGTGTATGCATACCCGCGGTATTAGGTTGTTTGTTAACACAACTATCCTAACCGCGGGTATGTATTTTTGTGCATTTCAGGTGTGGATTCAAGACTGCTAGTTGACATTCTATGTGAATAGTATATAGTTATCTTACTACCTTTACTCTCTTTGGTTGGCTTTTAGATAGAGTCCTAGAGTGATGCATCGCATCATTTCATACCCCACAGAGACGCTGACGAAACTTTTTATCGTAACGGTCAGGGGTATGCGGGCGCGTGCGCTCGAAATAACAATATATGTACCAACGTACACAATCATCCGCACCAAGCGGACGGCCTTCTCGTGAGGGACGGCCACAACAAAGTAGATTTAGTAGCCCACGTCCAGGCAGCCCAAGCAGAGGTGGACAGGGAAGTCGTTTTGGCGCACCCCGTTCTGGTGGCGCTCCTCGATACGGCGCTCCCCAGCGCTCAAAAAAGCAACGGGGTGGCGGTGAATACATCGACCCCTCACGATTTATCAACACCACCCCTCCTTCACAAACTGAAGAGGTGTTTGTGCCGGTCCATGCCTTTAGTGACTTCGTCATAAGTCCTGAGCTTAAGCAGGCGATTGCAGCACGCGGATATAGCAAGCCTACCCCCATTCAGGATGGCTCTATTCCGTACGTACTGCAGGGCAAAGACATTATTGGTATTGCAAATACCGGGACGGGTAAAACAGGAGCATTCCTTATTCCTTTGATTGACAAAGTACGCAAGTCGCGTCATGAGCAGGTCTTGATCATTGTACCTACTCGTGAGCTCGCTATTCAAATCGAAGACGAACTCCGTGCGATCACCAAAGGCCTCAAAATATATTCGGTATGTGCGGTAGGAGGGGTGAGTATCTCACCTCAGCTTCGTGCACTTCGTCAGAAGAACGAGTTTGTCATTGGTACGCCAGGACGACTCAAGGACTTGGTTGAGCGCAGAGCACTCAACCTCAAGGACTACGCAACGATTGTACTCGATGAGGCAGACCGTATGCTCGATATGGGATTTATTGATGACATGCGGTACATTATGGAACGCATGCCGACTCCTCGTCAGACGCTCTTTTTCTCGGCAACTCTTTCGCCAGACATTGAGCGACTGGTAGGACAATTTCTCACGGATCCGGTTCGGGTTATGGTGAAGAAGCGGGATACCTCAAAGAACGTCCATCAGGATGTCGTCCGTATAGCTCCGGGTATCGATAAGGTCGATGTACTGCACGATCTTATCGGCCACCCCGACTTCGCAAAGGTGCTCGTCTTTGGACGCACCAAGCACGGGGTAGAGAAGCTCGCAGGGATTCTCGGCAAGCGCGGCATTCGTGCCGAATCGATTCACGGCAACAAGAGTCATGGACAACGTCAGCGCGCTCTTCAGAACTTTAAGCAAAATCGCGCACAGGTGCTTGTTGCCACCGATGTGGCGGCGCGCGGACTTGATATCCCTGCGGTGACGCATGTGATCAACTTTGATCTCCCTAACACCTACGACGATTATGTACACCGCATCGGTCGTACTGGTCGTGCGGATATGAGTGGAAAGGCACTGACCTTCATTGAGTCACGCAACTAATACATACGCTACTAATCGGTATCAAAAAACACCCCGTACTATGTGCGGGGTGTTTTGTATGGGTAAAAAAAAGCGCATCGAGTAATTCGATGCGCCGTGTCCCTATGTACTATAGAGACTTGTGAGCGTAGTCACTGCGACCACTACTATTCGTCAAAGTATGCGTCATCACCACTGGTTGTTTGAGACTGGGTGACGGGCACCTTTACTCCCACTTCAACGTTTGAGTTGCTTTCCAACTCTTGGTTTTGCTGCGCGTTAGCACCCGCAATTGCCTTTGCTCCATCGACGTTATTCACGAAGACAGTACTTGGGCCAGTGGGTTTTTGGTTTGCCTGGAGCTGCAGGGCAGTGTTGCCGTTAATTTTTGCAACATCACGTTGTGCGTTACCAATCGCATGGGCGCTCCCTATGGCGGCTGCTTTTTGGTAACTGCCGTATACACCAGCGCTCCCCACTTGCGCGCCACCAGATATGACGGCGGGTAGAATGGTTTGCAAAGTACCGGTGGATGAGCCGTCAACGAATGGTTGAATGACCATTTCACCGTTCTGAGCAACCTTTGCTATGGCCGTCGCTTTGTTTACGGGACCGCCATGGATATCAACACCCGAATCCGTGTTGAGGATGTAGAGTTTTCCCGTTGGATCACCCTCTACTTTGATCATGGATGCCGTAGGTGTTGCGCACCCGGCAAGAGTAAGGATACTAAAGATTAGTACCGCAAGTACTAAAATATTTTTTTTCATTGATGATCTCCTTCTGTTGTTGATGGAATGCACATCACCCATCCCTGATGGTGTGATGCAGTAGTATCAATACTCGTACCGCCGCTACTGAAGGCAAAGGGTGTAAAATATCCTCCGCCAAATAGATTGGGGGTGGGGGCATGTACCGTACTAGTGGTGTACGCAACGTATCCTTCCCGATCACAGGGTACCTCGACCTTTGGAGGAGGGGCTGGGACAGGGCGGGGAGCGATAATTTTTGTGATATTGCCACAGTACGTGCTAAAGCACGCCGTGCGATCAATACACACAAGTGTTTCGCCTGGTTGCAAAGACCGTTCGAGGTATCCGATGGTGTTAGTGCGGGTAATGCCCGCAAACTCATACCGGCATCCAGGGCAGGGTTGCAATTCTTTCCAGTGCTGTTGTTTCAGCCGTGACGCAACTTCTTGAGCGGTCAAATTGCTGCTCACTTTGGTAAGTTCATGTACGAACTCGTCGTAGTGACCAGCTTTTTTTACTGCTACCAGTGTTTTGTGTACGGTACGATAATTGGCGTGCGGTGCAAAGGGTGTGAGCCCTTCTGCATGCACGCTAGGTAGCGTATGCGCGAATACCAGCAGTAGCGGAACCCAGAATAGGCTCTTCTTCATCATTCACCTCCTTTGGTGTGAGAGTGTAAGGGTGTATCAAGGTACAGAATACCGTACAGGATAATATCACACTATTTTGTATAACGCAAGTACTTTTGTACATGAACACTTGACAGGTATACTATCCTATGATAGGATACCTCTTGGCATCGGGTTTTACCCGATTTTAGGAAGCTGTTTTTGATAGGGAATATCCCTGGAACAAATAGTGTCACGGATTCGTCGGGTACGCCCGATGTCAGTTCCTTTCATCAATTTTTGGAGATCAAAATGAAAAATGTATATATTGCTACAGTAGCAATGATGTTAGCTATAATCGCTGCTCCAGCATACGCAACCTGCGGTGCGGCTTGGTGTTTTACCGTCAATTCAAGTGGTGGGCAGCAGGTTCATCAGGGCGGTGCTGCAGAAGCGCATTCGTATGGCTCTGAACAGTCCGACACCATGGCCGGTGTTGGTGGTAGTTTCAACTTGAATCAGGTGGTCAAAGACCCTACTGCTCCCGAGAGCAAATTCAATCTGAACGGTGGCTTTGGTGCCATTGGGATAACCAAAGGTACTGGCACCAATGCTTCCTCAGGAAGCGGTGTGGTAAATGCAAACACTGACTGGAGTCAGTGGCAACAAGGAAGTGGTAGTTTTTCTATGCCACAGTGGTAACATAGAGTAATTCCCACGGATGGGACAAAAGGGTAACTTCGGTTACTCTTTTTTATATACGGCTCAAT
>JAKFXP010000001.1 GCA_021731325.1 Parcubacteria group bacterium | reverse complement strand
ACCACAACAAGGTGATTTCGTGTGTTTTGTGTTCATGCATATGAACTATGCATGAAAAACTCAAAATAGATTTACTTTTGGCCGTTTAACGGGGAACGCACCAACCAAATTAGTGTGACTATCTTAAGCAGTTTGCTTGCTCCCCTCCGCATAACAAAAACAGCACCCTCATCAGGTGTGTTTTTCTAATGCGGAGGGGAAGAGATTCGAACTCTTGGTCCCATTTCTGAGACTCCTGTTTTCAAGACAGGTGCAATAGACCACTCTGCCACCCCTCCAATTATTTTTCTAACCTAATACTTATACCACATCAGATTGGTTTTTGGTATGGGTGCGCCCGTCACTTTGTTTTGCAATAAAGAATATGTATATCATTTCTAATATCCCCAACGTATTTACAAAAATGAGGATAAGGAACCACCAAATATCTCCCCGCCGAGCCGCGAGCCATAACGACCAGGCTTTCCAAGGAAATGTCCATGCAGCCACGGCAAGGAGGGTGTAGATATTCATACCAAGTAATTGTTCCATGAGACTATAGTAGCATGAGTTTGGTGTGGTATGCTCAGGGGGTATGTCACGAATTATTGGTATTGATTATGGTGAAAAGCGGGTAGGGGTGGCGATTTCTGACGACGGTCGGTTATTTGCCTTCCCTCGCAGTGTATTGAAGAACGACGATACACTCCTCGACACATTGGCGCAACTCGCTCAAGACGAAGGAGTTGCGCTGTTTGTGGTGGGTGAATCAGAAAATCCGCAAGGAGGAATGAATACCATCATGCGACGCATCACCATCTTTGCGGAAGCGATTACCGTGCGCACGGGTATACCGGTCGAATTTGTGAACGAAGCGTACTCAAGCGCCGAAGCGCGGCGGGCATTTGAGGAAAAGATAAAATCAAGAAAAGATGCAACGATGCCCATAGACGCCGCCGCCGCTGCAATCATCTTGCAAACATTTATTGACCGAACACGTGTTGCCACATAGCGCACCACCACCACCCTACATATGATTTCTATAGAAGACTTTTCTCGTATTGAAATGCGTATCGGTACGATTATGTTCGCCGAACGAGTTCCTGAGACCGACAAGTTACTCAAGTTGTTGGTTGATTTTGGGGAAGAGACACCACGACAAGTGGTGTCCGGTATCGCCAAATATTTTGAAGACCCCACGCTCCTCGTTGGAAAAAAGTGTCCTTTTGTTACCAACCTTGAACCGCGTACCATTAAAGGCCTTATGAGTCAGGCGATGATCGTGGCAGTACATACCGATGATGATGCATTCTCACTCCTCGAACCAACCGGGACACCTATTCCCTCGGGGACAAAACTCAACTAACTATAGTTGATGCTACGCGCCTGTGTACTACAGACCCCGTATGATGTCTTGTATGCGTTATACTGAACAGGTCGACTTCCAGTATGGCGAATAGTTTTTTACATACGAGCACCAGTATGCTTGCACGCGCGTTTCCTACGCCGGAGTATATGACCATACCTGCAGCGGGAGTAAACATCTCTGACTACTCAATTAAACACGTGCACCTTACGCGCGGAAAAAAAATAGTGCACGTTGCTTCATACGGCAAGCTTGACCTGCCGTTGGGGACAGTGGAGCGGGGGGAGATTAAAGATGCACCCCTTCTCACCAAACTCCTTGCGCGCATGCGCACTGAAATGGGGTATGAATATATTCACCTCGCCCTTCCCGAAGAACACGCATATCTCTTTCAAATTAGCCTGCCGCGGGGTACCAAAGAAGAGGTCGAACAAATGCTCGAATTTCAATTAAAAGAAAATGTGCCCTTAGGTGCGGATGAGGCAGTGTTTGATTACAACTTACTCAAAGAAGAGAAAGACATGTTCGAGTTCAATGTGTCTGTGTACCCAGTGGTGTTGGTCAATCAGTATCTACAAGTGCTCCATGATGCGGGGCTCACCCCGCTCTCACTCGAGATTGAGGGACAGGCTACCGCTCGAGCACTACTTCCCATTGAACATGCAGCACCAACCCTTATTTTGGATATTGGAAGAAATGAAGCGTCGCTGTCCATATCGACACAGGGGATAGTGACCTTTACCGCGACATTAGAAACTGGTGGTGATAGATTTACCCACGCCATTGCACGTGGACTCAATCTGTCCTTTCAAGAAGCAGAGCGGCTTAAGCGAGAGTATGGATTCCGAGATACCAAAGAAAGTGAAGATGTGTTTGAGCAACTCCTACCGGTCATTGCTGAGTTTAAAGAAGCGATTAGAAAACATCTTATGTATTGGCACATGCACACGAGTGCGGGAGGAGGTACAACAGAGGAAGTGTCGCAAGTGGTGTTGGCAGGGGGAAATGCGAATGTCGCGGGTGTTGCCGAATATCTTGAAGCAACATTAGGGGTGCCGGTTGAGATTGGAAATGTATGGAACCATGTCTTCTCATTCGATGCGTATGTGCCAAATATTTCTGCAACTGAATCTCTCGAGTACACCACAGCGGTTGGTCTGGCATTACGAAGTCTTATGCGAGGACGTTAAACTCGTTTCAAGTAGATATATGTTACACAACCTCCTTCCTCCGCTCGAAAAAAAAGCAATCCAAACCGAGTATATGGTTCGGTTGGGTACCGTCAGTGCGCTTCTGTTGGCAGCAGCAGTGAGTATTGGGGTGGTGACGCTGCTCCCCACGTACCTCTCACTGAGCGCCGAAGTTGATGCGGTGCGAACAGGGGTACCGGTCGAGCAGGGGGAAGTTGCTACAAGTACGCTGGAACAAGGGGGTGATGCGGACTCCCTCCAAACACTACGACACACCATAGGAATATTTGAGAACACTCAAAAGGAAGATCAAGTGTCACAGCTTATCACCACTGTGCTCGCCGTACGTCCAGACACCATAACTATTGGAGGGATTGTGTATGATCGTGGTGCAAAAACACTCACCATTGAAGGAGTGTCTGCCACCCGTGACGCCTTGGTGGGATATGCGCGTTCGCTTGAAGACACCCCCACCTTTGCTCGAGTACCCCTCTCTATCGCTGACCTCGCCAAGAATACTAATATCCGATTTAGACTATCGTTACGCCTCGAAGATTTTGTTGAATAATTACGTATGGATTCACTGACCAAAACAAAAAAAATAGCTATTGGTGCAGGAGTGCTGCTTATCGCTGTAGTGGGGGTGTATTATGTATTGCTTAACAACATACAATCCCTTACTCAGGAGGTTGCTGCACTCCGCACACAGGCGACTGAGCGGCTGGCGCAACAAAAAGTGCGTAATGATGTGGCGCAATTTCTACAATCTACTGAAGCTGATAGAGCAGAGTTGGTGACCTACGTACCCCGTACAAACGACCCAACACCATTCCTCTCCACTATCGAGTCATTAGGGCAAGATGCGGGAGTTGTTTTAGAGGTATCCTCGTTGACCGAATCACCCACTCCCTCAGTGATTAACAAAAATACTCCGCCACCACCAATCCTTCCTAGTGTCGAAATGGTATTGGGGGTCGAAGGTAGTTTTGAACACCTACACCACGTCCTTACGTTACTCGAACATATGCCGTACATCTCCTCGATTACACAAATAGGTATTACGCGCTCACTGGAAACAAATGTGTGGAAAGGACAAATTCATCTACAGGTTACCGTGCGCACCACACAAAAATAAACATCCTTTACTATGAAAGAACGATATATCGCATATCTTGCACGCGCCCGAAATCATGTCGTTCTCCTACTTGATTCCGTCCAAGAAG
>JAKFXP010000025.1 GCA_021731325.1 Parcubacteria group bacterium | reverse complement strand
AGTCATGGAAAAGATACCAAAGGTATCATGCGGGTGCATGAATTTTACAAGATTGAGCAGGTGGTGCTGTGTGAAGCAAGTCACCAGGTATCGGTTGAACAACATGAAGCGTTAACCAAACATGCTGAGGATTTGTTACAAGCCCTCAAACTCACCTACCATGTCGTGACGAATTGTGGTGGCGACCTTGGATTGGGTCAGGTCAAAAAGTACGACATTGAGGCATGGGTACCCTCAGAAAACACCTATCGTGAAACTCATTCCTCGAGTTATTTCCATGACTTTCAGGCACGTCGTCTCAATATCCGGTACCGAGATGCTGAGGGAAAGATGCGTTTTGTGCACTCAGCCAACAATACCGCCCTTGCTTCACCACGTATTCTGATCCCCCTCGTCGAGCAGTACCAGCAGGAAGATGGTTCTATTACTATACCGGAGGTGCTGCGTCCGTACATGGGGGGTAAGGATCGAATCGTGCGACGTCCATGATAGGTACTCGAAAGTTTCGAACGGCTACAGCGCGGAAACGTGAACGGATTCGTGCGGCATCCCGTATAGGGGTCTTGGTATTGGTGGTGTGTTGCATAGGTGGAGGGTTGCTGTACCTACTGCACATTCCTCAATTGCGCGTCCATGAGGTCTCCGTACACACTGAAGGATCATTACACAAAGATGCCGTCGCTTCTGCGGTACATGCAGTGCTTAAAGATTCGTATCTGCACCTCATTCCCAAAGATTCAACGTTGTTCGTGTCATCTAATGCGATTGAGGAAGACCTTCGGGAGAGTTTTTTGCGTATCGATGCAGTAACCGTCACCCGTAAGGGGATGCAGGGATTAGATATTTCGATATCTGAACGTGAGCCAGTGGCACTCTGGTGTGGTGATGTGGTGCCACCGGTCGCCTATAGTGCAGGTAAGGTGCCGGAGGAAGGGCACGAAGAAGTGTGGGGAGACTGCTACCTTGTGGATCAGGAAGGGTTTATATATGCCGGTGCGCCGGTCTATACGGGCAATATGTTTCCTCGATATTATGGTTCACTCGAACGGAGCGAGCCAACGGGTCAGCATATTCTTGCCCAAGATGAATTTGTCCGTTTTCAAAAACTCTTTACAGACCTCTCTGCAAGCGGTCACGTACTCCAGGCGGTGTTGTTGGTAGACGAAAGAGATATTGAGCTCTACCTTGAGGGGGGTATGCGGGTACTTACCTTACGTTCGGAAGTACCCGATCTATCGGTACGACGACTCCTTGCGGTACTTACTGCAGGGGCGCTTGATCCCACACGGGTGGTTGAGTATGTCGATATGCGATTTGAGAATAAGGTGTATGTAAAATATCCAGGTACCGCAGTATTGTCGACTTCCACAGAACCGACCCAGTAACATGTTCGTCCACACGTGTGTGTGCAGGAGAGAGTACTCTCCATGATATACTGACTGTACTTGTATTATGATTCCGCTCGCGTTCTATTACATTCGTTGGCACTACAGCATGGCCATCCGTGATTTGTTTGGTATCATTGGTAATTTCCTCTGGTTTTTTTACGAATTTTTTTCTATTCCGCTCCTTCTCAAAACTCTTTTTGTCCCCTTTCACCGATTACAAGAGACTGCCCACAAAGGCTTTAAGCCTTCTGCATGGGCTGAGGCGTTTATCGTCACCACGCTCATGCGATTCGTTGGTGCGCTGATGCGCATTATGCTCATTACGATTGGGATATGTTTTATTGTCACAACGTTTATAGTAGGTACGGCCGTTATGGTGACGTGGCTCCTTGCACCCCTCATGCTTTTATTTTTGGTGATATCGGGAGTAACGCTGATTGGAATTGGATAATATGCCCTTTACTGAATTACAACGACTGGTTCGTGACATGTATAACCCCGCACTTGCACTGCGTGCGTATTTGCCACATGAGCAACGGCGAGCAATCGAACGCATTGTGATGGTGGCATCGGCGCTTCTTTTTATTTTACTCATCCTTTCGTATGCAATCAAATCGATGCCTCTTGGAAACATGCCCGGTCTCTCGTTTTTGGGTGCTCTGTCAGGGAAAATAGCCGGTTTTTTCTCCATTACGTTTGCGATAGCGTACGTATTCATTTCACTCGAGGCATTCCATCGTTCATATTATTTTCATGGTCTTGAACAGATTCTTGAAGAGTCACCTAATACCGACAAACCTCTTGTGGGGTGGGGAGTGGCCACCATTGTGGCAGAAAGTCGCCCTAACGATGTGGTGCGGTCATTTATGGAGTCCAACTTTGGACAAGAGATATTGTATCGTGCAGGGATTCGGGTCGAGGTGTTTGGCACCTTTTTTGCAAATCGTAAGAATTTTTTGTCAGCGGGGGAGTTTTTTGTTGAAAAAGATGGTCCCGTGACTCTTGCCACGTATGCACGAAGTATATACAAACAGGATGAGGAATTTCGGCAGTTTCTTGCGTCGAACAACGTAAACATTGATCATTTTACCAATGCGGCCCGATGGGTCACCCAAATAGAGCGTACTGCACGCCAACAGGCTCGCTTTTGGTCACGAGATAATTTGGGTCGTATTCCGGGCATTGGCAAGACATGGGGATACGGCGAGACCTTTTTGCTTGAGCGATATGGGCATGATCTCTCACAAGACCATATGTGGCAGATGGCTATCATGGGTCGTCATAGTGAAGATGATGAGGTGGAAGACCTCGAGCAGATTCTTTCACGTGCGCGACAGGCAAATGCACTGGTTGTGGGAGATGACCAAACTCTTGTGCGTCAGCGTGTTGCACAGCTCTATCATAAGATTCGCGAAGGAGAGGCATTGCCACCCCTCGAAGCGAAGCGAGTATTTTTGTTGGATGTAGAAAGTATTGCCACGGCGATGCATACCAAAGATACCTTTGAGGCAACCGTACATGCTATTTTTGACCAAGCCGTAGGTGCAGGCAATATTATTGTGTATATTGAACGTTTTCCTGCAGCAATGGCGGGTGTGGCGACCCTTGGTGCTGACCTGGTGGATACCATCATGTCGTACCTACAGTCCGATGCGATACAGATTATTATTGCAACCGATGAAGAAGGATTTAATGCGCGATTGAGTCGTGACACTCGTCTTATGCAGGCCTTTGACGTCATTCGCATGAAAACTATTGATAGTGAGGGATTGTTGCCATTGCTCGAGCAACGGGCACAAGTGGCTGAAAAAACGGCGGGCATTGTCTTTACCGTACCCGCACTCGAAACCGTGGCACGACTTGCCGATCGTTTTTTTCCTACGGGAGTGATGCCCGATAAAGCGTTCGACCTTATTGAAGAGCTGGTGCCCGTAGCACTCTCATCGGGTATTGAGCAGGTGGTGCAAGCGGACGTGGAGCAATTGGTATACAAAAAGACGGGGGTACCGATGGGTGACCCGACGGCCGAGGAGCGTACCAAACTCCTCTCCCTGGAAGACTTTTTGCATAAACGAGTGGTTGGTCAGCATGATGCGGTTACTGCCGTTGCCAAGGCACTCCGCAGGGCTCGTGCGGGAGTGGGTAATGCCAATAAGCCGATGGGAAGCTTCTTGTTTTTGGGGCCAACGGGTGTGGGTAAAACCGAAACCGCCAAGGCGCTCGCCGAAGCACTTTTTAATGACGAACATGCAATGAATCGTCTTGATATGTCTGAGTTTCAGGGGGCAGATGCCCTTGAGGAGCTTATCGGCACCTTTGATACCGGCGCACCGGGGAGGCTCGCAGTCATGATTCGAGAAAAGCAATATGGGGTATTG
>JAKFXP010000126.1 GCA_021731325.1 Parcubacteria group bacterium | reverse complement strand
AGTGCCGGCCCTGGCTGAATTGGTTCAGCTATCCACGTACTTTTTGGAAGAGGGGTGCCGTCATTATGATATGTTCGCACCATACCACTCGTTTTTACTGGTGGTGCGGCCTCCGCAGGGGGTTCCGTGGGAGGTACGTCGAGTACTTCGGGACCAGTGATTCCAAAACCATGTTTTTTATCCAGCACGGCCTTTACCACATCAGCAACCGTCCACCCTCCTTTTTGTGCTTGGGTGAGTATATCGTGCCCTCCAGGGGTCGTTTCAAGATGATGTATGAACGTACGCACGTACCGCTCGGTTCCTTGTGATAAGGAGACCGGCACTCCTTCTACTTTGTATGTGAGTCCAGGAGTCGCGTCATACAAATCACGTACTGCTACCTTACTGATCACCCCCCAGTTACTCTGCATGATTGGTTTATTTGCACGCACCCACTCTCGACCCAAAAGATCGGACTTGAGAAGCTGGTCAAGCTGTGGGCGTGTTTTTCCTCCACTCCAGTCGGGTAGTGAGTCTTGCGCACGCTCAAGATCAGACTCAACACCAGGATACATAAATTCACTCGCACGAACTCGAGGGGCTGATTCTATTGGTGGGGTCTTGGGCGCGGCAGGAGTGTCTAATACTCCTTCAAGCCCATCCGAGCCTTCACCAACAACGTTTTCGGTGGTGGGCTCCACGGAGGCCTGCATGTCAGGATGATGTACTGCGTGTATACGGTCTTCGACAATCGACTGATCGATGTCGACATTGTACACCTCTCCCCGCTCAACCTGATTCCAAGCCCCATCTTCTACCCCAAATCCTTTGGCGACCACTTGATTGTCGTGAATTTTTTCTATCACCTGATGTGCTACGCTACCCAGCTCTTGTTTGGTGAGCTCAGGGTGTGTCTCGTGTAGTTTTTCAATCAATACTTTCTCAACACTTTCACCACGCTCATATGCCCCCTCAAGGTGGAGTTTAGTGGGGGTAGGCTCATGCGGTACCTGAGTGGTGCCTGGTGGTGTTTCAGGGGGGAGGGTGTCAGGAACATGCTCGGGCACTTTGCCTCCGGCCGGTAGGTCAATCTCTTCTGGCATATCGAGGGCTTCAGGTACGACGGGGGCAGTCTCGAGACGCATATCAGCCTGTTCTACCGCGTCAACCGCATCCCGCACGTGCTCTTGTATGTGCTCTGCAGCACCGGTTATTGCTTTTGCGGGATCATCCAAAAATTGTGCAACGAGATCTTGGTAATCATGCACCTCTTCTGACACACGCTCCATGAGACCCTCTACACGACCCACCACGGGGCCTGTTCCTTCAGGAGAAATTGTTTCGAGTGACGACAAAGCAGGGGTAGGGGTAGCGGCTAATGCCGCGTTGGTCTCAATACCCGCGACCCCTCCCACGACCGCGCCAGCAACTCCTTGATACACTACTTTTCGTTTTTGACCCCGATCATACCCTTCTTCAGCTTGAAACGCGTCTTTAATGGATTGTTTTCTTCCTTCTGCAGTGCCTTGTTTTGCTTGTACACGACCTTCTTCAAGTGCCGCGTCACGATCTTTGAGCAATACCCGCTCATGGAGTGCACCTACTCCTTTCGATGCCGCCAATCCAACTTCGGCACCAATCAGTGCCGATACCAGTTTGGTAGGTACCCGCGCACCAAAATAAAGCGCCGCACCAGCTCCAAGGATCGGTACCGCTCCAATTGCAAGCGCGGTACTCGTAATGAGTGCATTGCGTGCGACGACTTTTTGTCGAGCGGCAAACGTAGAACGATCACCGCGATACCAACCAAGTGCCTTTGCAAGTACATTTTTTCCAGGAAAATCCGCTTCAAACTTTTGTTGCTCTACCTCAAGCCGTAGTTCACGAAGGGGTGCGTTAATATGATCGTAGCGTAACACATGTTTGAGTTTTTCAACCCGTGTCGCCATACGCTCCTCATACGAGGTGCGGTATGCCGCTATATCTTCCGGTGTAATCGCTTGAGGAACCTCCCCCACCTGGTATCGCGCATTTCCCCGTGCAATCTTTTCTCGTATCCATTCATCAGTGAGTTCTGATTTGCGTTGTGCCAATCGTTCAACAACACGCTCATCGAGACGTTCTTCAATATCTTCGCGCACGGCAAAGAGCGCTGTTTCAGCAGCCTTAAAATCCTCATCTTTTTCGATATCTTCTTCATGCGTCTCGATAATACCAAATGAATGACCTATCTTGCCAAAAAATCCTGAACCTTCTTTGAGTTTTTGTTGTGCATGGTACCGTGCTTGTGCATACGTACGCGCGACATCTTTGAGCTGTGCGGATAGTTCTTCAAGTGAGGTGGGTGATGCTTCAACAGGCTCCTCTGTCTCTTTGGTCGAATCCGGCGTTTGCTCCTGTACCTCTTCCATTTCTACTACCGGGGTCGGTTCTTCAATCTCAGGAGACACTTCCTCTGTCGAATCGGTCAAATCAATAGCGGAAGCACCCTCTTCAATCACTTCCTGCCCATCGCCGGAAGATGTTGTTTCTTCGGCCACCGTATCCACCTCCTTCTGGACAGCTTCAATCGGCTCAGCATCATCAAGCAAAACGGGTTCTGGTTCAGCATGCGTATCAGGAACCGTACTCGTGGTTTCGGCAAGCACTTCTTCATCGTGCAACACCTCTTGTATCAAACCATCTACCTCCGCTTGTTCTACACCCACCCCTTTTTCAGCTTCAGCGATAGTTGCATCGTATACTTTTTGTCGTTCTTTGACTTTGCCACGGGTACCCAGGTACCCGTGGCCTTCTGATTCATCGATGTCGGATACGGGTGCAGGTGCCTCATCGTGCAGAGTTGCATGCACCTTACCCGTCTTAAGATTGATCGGCAAAAATGACTTCACCTTAGCCCGCAGTTCATCATCGGGAAAACTTTGAATGAGTTCTCGTATCACTTTATATGGTTCACCGGTGAGTATTTCTCCCCGCGGAAACTTTTTTTGTAAAAAATCACGGGTTTTTATAGCATCATCAATAAGCTCTGCGACATGCGAACCATCAACCATATGAGGTTTCTTACTATCTTCAGCATACGCAATAGAAACGTCACGCGTCGTAAATACTTCTTTTAACCCCTCAAGACTATCTGCTTCATAAATAAGATTTGCAGTCTCTTCGTCAAAGAGAGCTGCTTCAAGGTCGTATGGTCGTACCTCCGCCTTTGGTTGCTTATCCTTGGACGCAATACGTATGGGGTGCTCTTTTACCCCCACCAAATGTTCCGGGATGTCTTTTTTTTCCTCTACGCCAAATTTTTCCAAAATATGTCCTAATACGCCCCCAATCGTTTGCTTGGGGACTTCGGCAACCGTCACCTCTTCGGCAGTTGTTTCTTCGGGCACGGAATCGGAATCTGTTTCCGCATTTGCTTCACCTACCAAATATGTCGAGATGTCGACTTTTTCTTCTTCCGCACGCGCACGCAACAACTTATCAGTTTTATCTGATTTTGGTTTTATACCCGCATCGGTATCACCCTTAAACGGAGGTCCCTCGCTTTTTGCCATAATAATTTAAGTGTACCGCCCAGTGCTCACTGCGCGCAAGTTTTTTCTGCTCAAAATTAAAAGGTAGGCACTACAATATATACGATTCTGCTTTCATACCGCCCTGCCGGCTGAGTGGTTGACGTGCGTATGCGGTACACAATATCAGTAGATTCGCTCACAACCGGCCCGGAACTGTATGCCACCTCACTCGCCGCACTGGTCAGTGCCGCATAGGTATCGTTAAGCAAAAAACGTGTTGACCCACTCGAAAGCGTATTGTCTC
>JAKFXP010000058.1 GCA_021731325.1 Parcubacteria group bacterium | reverse complement strand
TGGATGTACCTTTGCGTATTATTATGCCATTGTGACGGACGTACGACTTCTCGTCACACTCCTGTTCGTTACTACCATTGCATCATTGCTCCCCGATTTGGATAGCGATTCAGGTATCCCGTTTTATACTCTTTTTGGGCTCACGACCCTCGTTGCGGGCGGTATAGCGCTCTATGCTACCCTGCTTGCTGCACCCGGTAACATGCGTATGCTTGTCGGAGTACCGGTTACGACGATGGTGCTGGTATGGTTTGTGGGAGGAGGGGTGTTTAAGTTTTTTACCCATCATCGAGGGATGATGCACTCCATTCCCGCAGCGCTTATTGCAGGTAGCCTGGGATATATTGGTGCATTATCGCTCCAACAAGGAAGGTATGAGTCACTTATGTTGGCGATTGGTATCAGTATTGGGTACGTGAGTCACCTCTTACTCGATGAATTGCACTCGGGAATTAACCTTGATGGGAGCTTGTTCCAACCAAAACAATCGCTCGGAAGTGCACTCAAATTTTTTTCGTCATCTCAATTTGCAAACCTCTGCACGTATGTCGCACTGGTCATGGTGCTCCGTATTGCCCTTACCGTGTAGGTAAAAGGTGCGATAACGCGCAAGATGCGGTAGTCTACTACTATGACCCAAGATCAGGCATTTGACGTACTTACCTTTGGTAAGAATATTTTTTTAACGGGTGCCGCAGGTAGTGGTAAAACACATCTCCTCAATCGATATATCGCATGGCTTCGGGAACGGGGGATTGAGCCGGCTATTACGGCATCAACCGGTATTGCAGCGTCTCATATTGGCGGACAAACTATCCATTCGTGGTCGGGAGTTGGGGTGAAAGATTATTTGAGTGAATTTGATCTCGATCACATTAGTCAAAATGAGCGCTTGGTAAAAAGGTTTCGTGCTACGCGCGTATTGATTATCGATGAGGTGTCGATGTTAAGTGCGGCGACGCTTGATGCGGTGCATCAGGCTATTCAGGCAGGGTTACAATCTTCAGAACCCTTTGGAGGGATGCAGGTTATTTTGTGTGGTGATTTTTTTCAGCTACCCCCTGTTTCGCGGGGATCACGGAGCTCGTTTGCATTTGAAAGCGAAACGTGGCACGCCGCACGCGTACATGTGTGTTACCTGACGGGGCACTATCGGCAAACGGGTGACGATCAGTTGATTGAGGTCTTGAATGCCATGCGCGACGGTGCGGTTACGCCGGGTGTACGACAAGTGTTACGTGATCGGGTGGGGGTGCAGCCGGAGTACGATGTACCCCATTTGTATACTCATAATGTTGATGTTGATACCTTAAATAAAACACGTTTACATGCGCTTCCGGGAAAAATGGAGCGCTTTACGATGCGTACCAAAGGAAGCAAGGTACGGGTCGAATCGTTAAAAAAAGGCCTGCTGGTACCTGAGGAACTTGAACTGAAGGTGGGGGCAACCGTTATGTTCGTAAAGAACAGCGCATCACAAAAGTATGTCAATGGCACGACGGGAGTTGTTGAAAAATTTGTGTACGGAGTACCGCAGGTGCGTACTCGGTCGGGGGAGTCTATTGACGCGGATTATGAGTCATGGACGGTCACCGAAGGGGATACGGTGCGCGCAGAGGTAACACAGGTGCCTTTGCGGCTTGCCTGGGCGGTTACCGTACACAAAAGTCAGGGTCTCACGCTTGATGCGGCAAAAATCGATCTCTCAAAAACCTTTGTGGCAGGGCAGGGGTACGTTGCGCTCTCCCGAGTACGCACATTATCTGGGTTGTACTTAGAAGGAATATCTGACCGAGTGTTTGAACGTAATGAGGTGGTTGCCGAACGAGACGCCTCGTTTCGAGCGCAATCGGAGCAGGTGATGCGTCGCCTTGAACGAACGGATGCAGGTCGTTCAAAAGAATTGGCACGGGCGTCCATGGTGCATCTGGGAGGCCATGAGCCGACTGGAGTGGCGCGGACAAGTCCTAAAGGTAAGAAGCTGAGTACCTATGAGAAAACGTTAGCACTGCTCCGTGAAGGTCGCATGATTTCGGAGATTGCTCGTGAGCGGGGTGTGACGCAGGACACCATCGTGGCACACCTCGAGTATCTTTGTGCGCACCAGCTCTGTGTGCCAAGCGATATCGCATTTTTGGCAGCGGAGGAAGCGGAACTCGTTGATTGCTTCGATGATATTCGAGAGGCGTTCGAAAAGTCGGGTACCTGGTCACTTGCGCCGACCTTCAATCTTCTTGAGGGACGATTTTCGTACCCACAACTTAAGGTGGCACGACTTTTTCTTCGACCCTGGGATGAGCCGGCGTAGTGCGTGCGCGTCAATGTTGACAGTCAATACCGCCGGCTTGTACACTTACTGGTAGTGAAGGTAACAACACAAACCCCCACCACTCATTCCCGCAACCTGTACGAGGCGCCTTAGGCGCTTTTATGTTATTGGAGGTATTTTGATGGAACCCGATAAATGTCCTTTGTTAAAAAACTGTCAGACGTATACGGCATGTAATTGCCCAAAACTGAAAGCAATGTTGCCTCTCGGAGTGAAGTGTACTGAGTATGATTCAGTACATGAGACTGAGACTTGTATCATGCTTGTGTCGAATCTACGACCACGTGCGTACCCTCCCCATGAGCGGCATAAACCGCGTGGGTGGACGCCAACCATTGACTGGTGGTCAATCCGGAAGCAATTGTACTGGTATGTGTGGAGAACGCGTATCGTGTATCCAGTGCTGGTTCGCATTGCAACATGGAGTGCGCAGTGCACCACCCTCGTCCATCGTCTGTGGTAGGTCTAAACGTATGGAAGGGTGCAGCGGATCCAGTATGGATCCGCTCTTCTTTTCTGGTACGCCCCGAGAGGTGTATACTATAATGTGTACGTTTAACATCTCTTAGTATATATATGATATGCAATATTTATTTGAATTACTCTTTGCGCGTTCTGTGGTGTATGCCGCGAATCCTTCGTTAAACTATGTTGATTCTGGTGTGGGGCAAATGGGAGGTATTGTCTCCCGTGCTATCCCGGTATTGGTTGCACTCGCATTACTCTTCTTTATTTGGGGAGTGGTTCGTTTCATTAGTTCATCGGGGGATGAGAAAGCCGCCGAGGAAGGAAAAAGTAAAATGGTCTGGGGTATTATCGCACTTTTCGTGATTGTGTCCGTGTGGGGACTTGTGGCATTTCTAAATGATGTGACGGGGGTGAATCAGGGAGAGTCCTATCAAGCACCTTTTTCGGATTTTTAATTCGATGCCAAAAGCGGTGTGGCTGATATCGTGGTATCATCATGTCTGATGAGTGACCCGGTGCAACAGATAAAAGAACGACTAAGTATTGTCGATGTGGTCGGGCAGTATGTTCGCCTCACCAAAGCGGGTAAAAATTATCGCGGCCTCTCCCCCTTTAAAAAAGAAAAAACACCGAGTTTTTATGTATCACCCGATAAGGGGATGTACTACGACTTCTCCTCAGGACAAGGAGGGGACATCTTTTCGTTTGTACAAGAAATGGAGGGGCTTGATTTTAAGGGTGCACTCCAAACGCTTGCTGCGCGTGCGGGAGTTGAACTCGTACATGAGAGTAAAGAACATCGAGACCTCAAAGAGCAGATGTACGATGCCTTGGAAGCCGCTTGTCGCTTTTATGAAACAAAGTTAGCCGAACACGGTGAAGCGCGGGTATATGTTGCGGAGCGTGGTATCGAAGACCTTACCGCGCGTGAGTTTCGACTTGGATTTGCTCCTCCTGCGTGGGAAGCGTTGCGCGAACACTTGGTAACAAGTGGTTTTAGTAGTGACG
>JAKFXP010000032.1 GCA_021731325.1 Parcubacteria group bacterium | reverse complement strand
TGCGAGTGACAAACATATAGGTACCTCACTCTACCATGCACCTGGGTAGACGCAATGAAATGGAAAATGGTGAACATAGATTACCGTCTCAATTTCTTACCAGTTACTTCTTCGCACCAAACCACTTTGCTGCGTTTGGTCTACGGTGAGGACACCCCGGCCAACAGCACGGACGACGTTTTCCTTCTCGAAGCTCTTCACAAAGCCGCACGAGGTGTGCTGCCCGCGTTTCTTCTTTTTTGACAATCGTTACCCAGCAAATCCACTCATCGCGCGCAATGGGTGTGAGGTCATTCCACACCTCTAGCAAATCACTCTGTGATTCGAGGACTGTACGCAGGTCTTTTGGTACCTGGTGGATGGTTCCGGAGGATAGTGTTTGTTTGGTCATAGTGACAGTGTAACAAACTATGCGTCATACCAGTATGTTGGTTCTGAACATTGTAAGGATGGGTGGGTGAAAGGTACCCCTCGTCGCACATTGCGGGACTGCACCTCCATTTTGGAATACGGCTACAAAATGTATCTGGTATCTCCGATTATCTAGCACGAGCAGGTGCGCTGACGAAAAAAGGATGTACTATTGAGACTACTGTGTACCCACGGTTTTCAGAACGGTTCATCAATTCAAACAGATTAGATGGTTTGAAGATCAATTAGCACAAACACAGTATTGCCTTATGTAGGCACAGCAGAGCTTCGGCTCTGCTTTTTTTATCGAAGGGTACCGAGAGGTACTCCTACATGACCTTGTAGTCTATTTTCTTCTACAATGGGGTAGATGGGATACCCACCACCCGTCCACTTAGTGCCTATATGTAGAGCAAACGAGTAGTGCTTGCCGTCTGTGGCAATATAGATATGTATCTCTTCACCAGGAGAAAGCATACCACCCATTGCTGAGGTGGGACTGAGTTGTGTCCAATCGATAAGCATTTTACAGTACCAGTCATTCTTTTGTTGATCGGTTGCCAAAAATTGCGACAAACGCTGCACCACATCTACCCCATCAATCAAAATCTGTTTTGTTTTGTAGGTCTTCCCACAAAGAGCCACGTCTTTTAGTTCCTTGTTGATAGTGATAATCTCTGGGTCGAGTGTCACCTCCTTGGATATATGTAATTTTGGGTCAATTTCTAGAACGTAAAGTGATTGGTCGTAATCATCATCATTTGAGACGTCTGGTTCGGATATAGGAGTCGTGGTAGCCATAGGTGTAGGCGTCTCCGCTACGCGCTCAGTAAGTGCGTAGTATCCCCCAATACCTACAAGAATGAGTGCGATGAGTATACCAAGTTGTTTTTGCATATGGGGATACAGTACCCCATAAAAGTGACAAAGTAAATGGGGGGTAGTAAAATAAATACCATGCAAATAAAACCCATTACCACTGTAGACGAAGTGCTACGCACCCAGGCTCTCATTCGAAAAACGTGGGAATCGACGTACCCAAATACCAATATTCCATTAACGCTCGAAGATATTAGAGCGTACTTTTCCGCTCGACCAGCACCCGATGAAGAAAAAATAATCATCTGGCTCGAAAAGCAAAAAAATGATCCAAATTCCCTCAATCTTATTGCGATACCTGATACAGATAACCAAATCCTCGGCACCATATCAGGCGTACGAGACGAAGCTGGCGAAGTAGAGCTCGAAGTATTATACGTTGACCCTTCTTCACAAAGACAAGGGGTCGGTAGAATGTTGGTAGAAAAATTGCTTGCTTGGGCAGGAGACGTACGTATTCGACTTTGGGTTGTTGAGTATAACACTGCAGCGCAAGCATTTTATACTCGTATGGGTTTTCATAAAACAGAGAACACTAAAACTAACAGCACCTTTACTTTTCCTATATCGGGATATTCGTTTCGAGAGATAGAAATGGTTCGACCTCCGTCAAACTAGAGTGATTCTAATTTTTTCGTGTGCGACAACCTAATACTTGTGACTGTCAGAGTATTTGTAGGGTGGTATGATACACATTGTGCAGAACGAATACCCAACACTAAGCTTTACCGACTCGCACGCGTGGCGTGCATGGCTTTCTAGTAACTATGGAACGGTGGATGGGATGTGGTTACAAATATACAAAAAGGACTCTGGTATCAAAACGGTCACCTACCCAGAAGCGCTTGATGAGGCACTTTGTTTTGGGTGGATTGACGGTCAAAAAAAATCATACGATCAGGTATCATTCTTGCAAAAGTTTACCCCGCGGAGAAAACGGAGCATCTGGTCTCAACGAAACATTGCACACGTACACCGTTTGACGGCGGAAGGAAAGATGACACCTGCAGGACAGACGGAGATTGAAGCTGCAAAACAAGACGGACGGTGGGATCAGGCGTATGCTTCGCACGCAACAATGCGTATCCCTGACGACTTTACTAAAAAGGTACGGACGAATCCAGCAGCGTACGCCACATTCAAAACGCTCTCTAAAAGCGAGTTGTACTCGATCTACTTCACACTCCACACCGCAAAAAGCGTAGCAACGAGAGAGCGAAGGATAGAGAAGATGCTGAAGGATTTGGAGCGTTAGGAGGACATAGCCATAGTCTTATGCTGAGGGTATGGTTGCTTGACTGGTTTTGACCGTGGCTGCATAGGAGTTTATTACGTCACATGTTATGTGAAAGTATTGTTCCTGTCCGTAATACCCCTAATACCCTATACAGTGATGAGGGGACACAATTGTAGTGTTCTTGTAGGCATATTTGAATTTAGATTGTATTGTTTATAACTCGCTTGAAAGACTTGTTAATCGTGGTATTATCGATTTAAGGCTCGCTACAGCGATGTAGCGGGGTCCCCAAACTAGCGAAATTCAACGTTTTTTAGGAATTTGGCCAGCTCGGAGACTCTATCGCCTGCAACAGTTTTAATTTTTGCTACAGTCAGATTCTCCTGGTTGTTTTTGTGTACAGCATCCTGTTTGAGTGCCTGAACCCGCTGCAATCTTTTTTCAATGCGGATTTTTTTCTGGTTTGAATGACACGGGTAGGTAACCTCCCACGTAGTATTGTAATCTGCCCATGCAAACAAGTCTGCGATTTCAAGACCAAAACTTAGACCTTTCTTGTTTTGGAACGTAAGGCTATGTATACGCTTAAAGCTATATCGCGACCATGCATTGTAAGTACCCCCCTCCGGAAACTTCGAGGTGTTGGTTGAATCCATAAACGCGCGAAGTGTCGCATCGTCATCCTGTCTCCGTGATTCGGCCATGACCTCTCCCACTGCGCCCTGATCTTCAAGGAACCGTCCAAACTCGAGTACCAGTTTGCGCATTGCAGTTTCGTACAAAAGGTCGTGCAATGCTTCTTTTTTAAGCATATTATATACACGTCGATATTTTACTTTGTGATGTCGCGCACATCGTTCAATTTGTTTTTGGTACGGTCCTTTGTCAATATGCAATACCATTACTCGAAGCAACGCCCCATGTGCAAGCGAAAGAAAACGTTCGAAAAATTTGTCAATCTCCTTCACCTTAAGCGTAGGGCTACCGTGTAACTTTTCTTTTTCAAATAAATCAAAAGCATGGATGTTCTCTGTAGATGATATACCGCTCTTTTCCTTCAGCGACAACATGTATGCGGAGAGAGCATGGTGTAGGTTACTGTCGATAATTACACCAGAAAGCAAGAAATACCTACCTGTTTCGTCAGACAATTTCGACTTACCCGACTCGTCGATGAATAGGATATAGTTGTTTTCTGAATGATTCATAATCTACGAATGATCTCGCTTTAATTACTTTGCATTACATGTACATGGTCGATCTCCTTCATTATCCGATTGGTCTCAGTGAGGGTGACGATGAAATGGGAAGCGGGGACAGAAGCGGGGACAGGTACAATATTTTTGTATGTAATAGTACCCTACCCCGTATT
>JAKFXP010000125.1 GCA_021731325.1 Parcubacteria group bacterium | reverse complement strand
CACCAGAGACGACAGATCCTGCACTTACCGGTACGACACTTACGAGAGAGAGTACCGGAGCGTACGCGTCACCTGTTAAGGTTATTGGAATTCTATTCGTTTTTCTTTTTCCGCCGGAAGTACCTGGTACTGACACCGTCCATTCTCCCGCAACCGTACCGCTAATACTTGCAGGTGGCTCAGAACCTGGACCGGTAGGCCCAGGTCCAGGCCCAGGCGCGCCTGGGTCCCAGAGACACCACATATCACCCGGATTTCCCGTTGGTATGCGGCCAATGGTTGAGTCAATACCGGGATCCGTCCATGCCCCGGCTACATCGACCCCTGCATCAAACAAACTTTCACCTTTGCCTGGTCGTGGTAACCCGGTAATACCCTCGTCACTCCATTGCACCAAAAGTGGCGCACTCTCAAGCGTTGGGTCATCGTCGTGCACCACGGTCACCGCATACGTATAGTATTGATTACGTTCCAATAAATCAATACTATCGGGTGGTACTGGATCTACAATGCCATCTGCTGAATTGAGATTACAGGGGGGAGATCGCCACGCGGTATTGTTATCATTGCCTTGATTACTTACCACATTTGATACGTCGGCACAGCTGGTACCACCAAAACGCCAGCGATCATTCGCTGGATAGTATGCGTATTCTGGACTTGATGCCATATACACGCCCACCGGGCTTGCTGCAGTTGCACAGGGGCTTGCAGCATCAAGAGGACTGCAGCGATGCAATCGCAAACGGTATTGCAGAGGATTCTGAGGTTTCACTCCTATTACACTCTCCCAATTGGTACCATTTTTGCCACAGAGAAGTTGCATGTCGGGGGTCATACCCAGGGTAGTGGGGAGAACAATAGGACCCATGTGATATAGGGTGACAAAGGTGCCATCGTTTTTGTTATCCATAATATCCTTTGCTTTTATCGCAATTGTTTGATCCATTGGTGGACTGAGAGTACCTAAGCCTGGCTTGAGCGATACACCGGTATACGAAAACGAGACTAAACGAGTACCTGCAAATACTCCCGGCGGGAGGGTGTACGCGGTGGTAGGGGATCCGCTACATGCTTTACCGTCACACACTCCATCCTCAACCAACTTATTGCCTCCATATCTGCCGCCCGCTATACCACTCCCAAATTCCGTATCATCCGCTTCAAAGGTAATGTCAACTTTATCACAATTGGTATAGACCGAAGGTCCGGATTGGCCTGATACCTGGAATACGGTAACCGGAAACGGGATAAGAGTACCCACCGCATCTTTGTATTGTATATAACAACCAGCGGGAGTATTGGGTGAGATACTCGTAAGTCGTATCTCCGGTGGCAGCGTGTCTAATGTTTCTGAGATATCATCTGGGTTTTGACTCGTGCCCGGATTAAAGGTGTTGCTATACTCGAGGGGCACGCTATCACCTTCGTCCGTCTCTGCGGTACCCCGCAATACCACCGTGATGAGGGGTCGATCACTTGATGCGCCCGGCCAGGCGAGGATAAAATTGACAAACTCGATACTAATCTTATCAGACGTTACATCCAAAAAACACGTGGCAGGAATCTGTCCCGCCGCATCAAGAGTGCCGCACACTCCTGAACCTCGCTGCATACCTTTGACAAGCTTTTTTGTCCCATCGGGGTGGGTAGCCAACTTGTAGGTGACTCGGTATGGAGGAAGATCAGGACGGCTGCGCACCGTGAACGAGAGTCCTTCACAATTACCATTCGGTGCACAGAGTCCATTCGTGTTGAATTCGGTAGCAGAGGTCATTTCGAGTTCCATCGTCGACATGACGTTTTTAAATTCATCCTGCACCTGCTGACTCGAAAATGTCTGCGCGCGTGACCCAAGAAGAGAAAATACGGCACTCATAAGCACGGTACTGATGAGGCCAAAAATGGTGAGCGTTACCAAAAGCTCGGCAAGGGTGACTCCTCGATCAAAACGGAGAGACGGGGTGGTTGTAGGATTCATACGTAATCTATTAAGAAATATTATACAATATCGTATTGACGGTATACGTATTTGCGCCACTGTTCCAGTCGATACGTACGCTCACCTGTATCGCGTTGAGGCCAATATCGGTCACCGTAATAACTCGAGTAAACGCTCCCGGAAGGATTTTTGAATTGGTGGATGTGCAATCAACTGAATACTTACCCTCGACTGCTGCGGGTGTGGTGCGTACACAGATTGTTCTGAGAGGTGAGGTGGGGGTAGGAAATCGACCTGCTTGACTCAGTGCGCCAATCTGTGTTGAGTCTGGTTCCCAACTAGAGGGGCCGGGGGCATCAAGGATGTTCGTTTTCCAATTGAGAGCGGCATTAATATTGGTGTTACGCTTCGCTTTGATAATCTCTATACCTTCTTGGGCTAAACGAGTAGCAATATAATAATCCTTAGTTGTGGAGGTACCTTTGAGTGTTGAGGTGAGGAGGGGGATGATGGCGACAAGTGAAAATGAGATAATCAAAATAGCAATCAGTGTTTCCACAAGAGTGAATCCGCGTGCTGTTGATAGGTGATGGCTCATACGACGTATATTATTGCACAATGACCGCGAGACCAACCGAATTAAAGCGTATGGTAAGGTCTTCAAGTCCATCAAGCGAGGTCAGTGTGAGTACTACCGTACCTGGCTCTTTGATTGTCCCGGATCCCGGGTGTCTAAACGTTGCTGGAAGCCCTGCTCCGGCAGGGGGCACTGCAGTAGCAAACCAGATTGTTGGTTCGGGACGGAGATACAAAATCGAGATGAGCGGTAGAGAAAACGTGGTACCATCTGATTCAATATAGCTAATATCTGTTACGGTACTGCCCTGCAAGATAAGGGTCTCAATAATGGTATCGGAGGACGCTGCGGCGCCACAGCTATTGGACAAGCGGAAGGTGTCGGTAAATTCGGTACCATTGGTACCATTATCATCTGGTTTGCAGTCAGCGTATTCGGTTATCGTACTAGCGCCTTGAGGTATAGAGACCCCATAGCTAGGATACGTGGTTGGTGTTTTGGTGGGATGTGCGGCAACCGAAATGGCATGCTGGCGCGTAGTGCGTAACAGCGACACCACCTCATTCGCATCCCCTAGAAGCTTGGCGTGCCGTGAGAGCGGTCGGGTACTCGAGAGACCTACCGAGGCGATAATCATGATGATAGCAATAACCACCAGCAACTCAATGAGGGTGAACCCGCGCGAAGGATATGCTCTGCCCGATAGCATACTCCATAGTATATAGGGTATGTCCTGTCTTTGTGTGGTATTTTTTGGTATGCTTGTGTATAACACAAACGTTGTACAGGTGAGTTATGCAATATTTTTTGATGAAAAGTGAGCCAGAGAGCTACTCGATTGACGATCTTGCGCGCGACCGAGTAACGCCCTGGGAGGGGGTACGTAATTACCAGGCACGCAACACAATGCGCGACGTCATGGCGTTGGGTGATGTAGTGTTTTTTCATCATTCGGGTATTGCAGAGCCAGGTATCGTAGGTGAGGGTAGGGTAGCGAGCCTGCCGCACCCCGACGAGACCCAATTTGACCCTACGAGTCACTACTACGACCCAAAAAGCACCCGCGAGTACCCACGGTGGTACTGCGTTGATGTGGCGTACGTATGCACCTACCCCCGTACCCTCACTCTCAAAGAACTAGGTAATGACTCCGCGCTTGTGGGACTCAGCCTCACCAAACGAGGTAATCGTCTCTCAGTGATGCCAATAGACCCCGCCCACGGCGCACATCTCCAACACCTCTCCAATTAAATACCTTTAAGGTATGTAATTGGAGCGTAACCAGGGGGGTGTGGCAGTGTGGTATCATGTACCATATGACCGTCACACCACATGTTACGCTGTGCGATGTAGGGAAGTCATTCAACACTCCTTCTGGTTCCCTTGAGATTCTTGCCGGTATCAACATAACCA
>JAKFXP010000053.1 GCA_021731325.1 Parcubacteria group bacterium | reverse complement strand
CGTACTTGGTCGTTGCGCCGGTACTGGTCGCCGTGCAGAGTCTTCCTTTGCCATAGGTGCAGGTGTCGTATGCGTAGAGTACTTCGGTGCCGGTTGATCCGAGGTAGTCTTCGGTCAAAGGACGCTCGAGGTCGTCGTATGTGTAGTTGGTCGCTTGTCCGTTGGGATTGGTCGACGATGAGACGTTGCTTGCGGCATCGTACGCGTAGTGGTATATGCCAAACGTACTGTCGCCACTTGCATGGAGGTCTTCGGCCTTGGTGCGACGACCAAGGCCGTCGTACGTGAAATTGCGGAGGTTGCTGAGTGCGTCGGTAATCTTGGTGAGGCTGTTTGCTGCGCTGTATTCGTACAGTGTGGTGTAGGTTGAGGATGCACTGTGTTCGTCGACCGATAACAGACGACCAAAGGCATCATGGGTGAGATCTTTTGGTTTGCCGTTTTGGTCAGTGGCTATCGTTTCCCACTGATCGTACGCGTAGGAAGTGGTGCCCGTTACGTTGGCAATGGTCTTGGGGCGACCGATGGCGTCGTATATGTACGTGGTGAGGAGATTGTTGTTGGTGGTTGCGGTGGTACTTGCCGATCCGGTCGAGAAGTACGGGAGGCTTTCCTTCTTAATTTCGCCGCGTTCGTTGTACGCCTTGTCGGTGGTAACAAAGGTATTGCTGGTTTCCGCTTCGCTCCTGGTCTGGATAGGACGACCAAGACCATCGAAGTACTGGTATGTATCGACGGTGGTAGAGGCATCGAGGTAGTCAATGCGCTTCGTGCGGGTCTCGGCTTTGGTATTGGTGTACTCGTATGCCGACTTGGTAACGAGGGTCGAGGGGGTTGCGAGATCAGGCTGCTTTTCGGTCGTCACGCGATCGAGACCATCGTATGCCGTTTCGAATTTGTTGTTGTTTGCGTCGGTTGCTTTGGTGACCTTGCCTGAGGAGTAGTCGTACTCACGGTACACCGTGTGACCGAGTGGATTGGTGGTGGTTGCGGGATAGAGGTTGTATGAATCGTACGTGTAGTTCGTGGCTTTGTCGCGTGGATCTTTTGATTGGGTAACCAACCCAAAGCTGTTGTATGACTTTTCGGTATCGATCCAGGTGGAGCCGGTAATCCACTGCTCTGTTTTGGTGAGGTTGCCTTTGCCCACCGAACCATGAGCGAGTGTGTCGTAGTAGTACTTGGTGTCGGCAATGGTGGTGCCGCTGTTGTTTTTGAGTGTTTCTTGTTTCGGGAGGCCAACGATGTAGGGAGTGGTTGAGGCTGCGTACGTGAGGTCGGTGGTGCGTTTGTCGGTACCAGTGTCACTAAAGGTGCCGTCGGTACTTGCCGTAACCTCGCCGTACTCGGTTTTTTGAGTGACGTTGCCGTACGTGTTGTCGTATGTGTATGCTTCAGCCTTGTCTTTGTGATCGCCATCACCGTCGTACGTGAGGGTGGTCGTGGTCGCGAGCTTCACAAACGATGAGGTTGCATTCAAGACGTACTGGTCCCAACGGTTCACCGTGGTCTCGTACAAGTTGTTTGCAGCATCGTATGCCTCACTGCGGTATGGCTTGCCGATTTTGGAGACATGATCTTGATACTCGCCAAGCGAGGTCTGCGAACCATTGCCTTGGTGATAGAAGGTGAGGGTTTTGTTGCCAAGCGCGTCGGTTGCGGTAGTGGTGGCAAAACCGGCAAACTTGCGGTCAAATGCATTTGCAAAATAGATTGATCCTCCTCCGTATGAGTAGAAGTTACTCATCGAGTTACCCTTGCCATCAGTATCGGTGGTCGTGGCTACCACATCAAATGGAGTTGGGAGTGTGGGATTCTTGAGCGCTCCATTCGACTCGGTTAATTGCGGTGTTGCCGTGTATGAAATTGCCGAAGTGCCCCCCTGTGGAAAACTGATACTCTTGAGGAGGTTCGCCTTTACGCCGTCTTTGTGCCAGTACTGTTTTATCTCGGTGGCGCCGCTTTTGTACGCACGCGTAAAATCAACAAGACCATCGCCGTCGACATCGTCAATGTAGGTACCCGAATCGACAAACGTACCGCTCGATGAAGCTGCAAGGGGCACCGGCACACTCCACGATGCGTTGTATACCCAGCCATTTCCGGTATTGAGATACACCTTGTTGGTGGACGACCCCTCCTGGTATTGCAATAGGTCGGGCAAGCCGTCACTGTCGACATCGGCATAGCGGACACCGTTGTCAGGTGATACGGTGATTGCAACAGGTATTGTCCATGATGTATCAGCTTGCCAGGTGGTTGCTCCAACACCGGTATTGATGTGTGTCGTCGTACCATTAATCATGTCGGCGAGCCCATCACCGTTTACGTCAATGAGGCGCAACCCGGTGTCCTGATCAGAAGCAATAAAATATGCGGGTACCGCGGTAGACCACGTGGTTGAACCTGTGTACGTATCATTACCCGCATTGAAACCAACTTCTTTAAAGACCGAATTTAAACATGCGCTTCCGCCACCAATTTGTGTACATGACCCCACAAGGTCAACCAACCCATCACCATTAAGGTCACCAAATCGGTAGCCACGATCTTTATTTTCGTGAGCAATGTGTGCGGGAGTAAGCCCACTCGTGGTTAAAGTCCAACTGGTACCCGTATTCAGATACCCATTGTTGTAACTTGTATTACCCATGTACGAACGTAGCATATCTACCTGTCCATCTCCGTTACGATCATGGAAGCGCACGCCATTGTCAGATCCATTGTTTGTGATTGGTTCAGGTATAGTGCGTACTGAATCAGTACTCCATCCTGCACCCGTATTTCGATATATGGCATAATAAGGTACCGAATTCAAACCGTTACTTCGCACCAAATCTGCTCGACCATCAATATCGTAATCAAGCATACGCATTCCCTGATCTACTCCATCAATCACAAAAAATTCAGGTATCGTCCACGAGGTATCCTGTGTCCAGGTAGTTGCGGGAGTTTGGTACGTAAGGTTGGTACTTGGGAGGGTTACAACTGCCCCGCCTGCATCTTTACCCGAAATAGTCACACTACTCATGAGTGAGCTTGCTCCGTTACCACCAGTCGTGTAGCCAATCACATACTTGCGCGCCCAGACTCCCGTATCTTCAGCACGTATTTCGTTGATGCGGTACTTGGTTTCCACCTTAAAGCCCGTTGCATACGAGCTACGCGTATCACTCCGCAATTCTTTTACAAACACCACGCTAAATGCACCTTCGGTGCTACCGGTGCCGGTATACCGAATGATATCGGGATATATCTGCCCACTGTCTTTGGTGTAGGCATAACTAATAAAGTTATTATTTTGATCCCGTATCTCCGAAATCATCCAACGGTATACACGAGCACTGTCACCTGGATCATCTTGGCGAGAGGCAGTGGTTGAACCAAAGGTGTACCTGGTCCCGTCTTTTTCGGTGACTGTCCACACCCCATTTACGTACTGATATTTTCGAAAGGTGGTTTCTTGAGTGCGTGGTACATAGGTCGAACCAGATTCAAGTACGAGCTCACCATCGAGTGAGGATACAAACGATGGTTCGGTGTATAGATTTTCAACTCCCTTTTTATTCACCCGTTCAATGTATGGAATAGACAACGACCACCCGTACCCGAGTGATCCGTTTGTTCTGTAGTCTTGAGAGTTGTAACTTAACGCCAGCTCGGGAGTGAGTCCGTTACGCCCCGGTGGCACCTCGATAGGCATGTTATAGACGAGTGCTCCCGATGACTGGTTGACTTGGGGTGCCAGTGACGAACGTGCAGTTGATACGTCGTACTGGGGAGACCCTGACCCGCCAGCAGCGAGTGCTTGCGGTTCCTCTGGTTCTACCGGGGCTTTTGCTGCCTCTTCCTCGGCGGGAGGTGCTATTGCATCAGGGTCTGAGGGTGGAGGTATTACGGATGTATCGGTACTAGGCGCCTCACCAACCTCGGCACCCGATGGCTCGCTGGTTGGTGCCGTTGGCGGCGCAGATTCACCCGACGGTGCAGGATCGGTGGGAGGAGTGCTCG
>JAKFXP010000122.1 GCA_021731325.1 Parcubacteria group bacterium | reverse complement strand
ATGAGTTACGAAACAGGCTATTTGCGTAGAGCTGTGAGAGTTGGTGTAGCACCGCTGTATACTAGGGGATTGTGCAAAAAAGTCAAGTAAATAGCCGTAATTTTTGGATTCGTGTCTATTATAGGCTAGGGGTGGTATACGGTCTACAACAAAGCCGTTTTCTTTGCAACTCCCGGGACTAATAATATAGGGTATACTTACTAGGTAATGTCAAAAAAACTTGCCCACCAACCTGCCACGCTTTCGTGGTCTATGCGCGTGCTTCGAACCGGCTTAATTGTGGTGTGGGTGCTGTGTTGGGTGGTGGTGGTTATGGCAGTTATGCGGCAGGAACACACCGCTTCTGTAGCGGTATCAACCACTACCCCTGCAGTGCTACCTTCACGTGAGGACATGGTCGGATTTGAACCATATGATCACGCCACCACGGGATCAAGTTCGGTGTTTGCTACCACTACCACTCCTCCTGTACCCCCACCAAAGGGTATACAATCGTTGCTTGAGCAAGTGGCGACCGTCACGCGGTCGGTCAAGAACCTGGTGACCAAAAACACCACCCCTCCCAAATCCCCCGTCACCCCTGTTCCCAATCCGGCACCAAAACCGACTCCTGTTGTTACCCCGACTCCCAAAGCAACTACTCCGCCAAGTACCGGACTCGATTACCGTTTTGGCATTGCGGCAGGAGAGACGTTGTCAGTGTTAAGTGAAGCAGACTTGGCACATCGACTCGATAATATGGCCGATATGGGAGTAGGATGGATTCGTGCCGATCTTGCCTGGAGCAGTATTCAACAGAATGGCCCAGATCAGTATTATTGGGATAACTTTGACCGGGTGGTGCGCTTGGCACATGACCGAGGTATTCGGGTGCTGCCCATCATTACCTACACCCCTCGATGGGCGCGGTCGGACGAGTGTCCTGATAATAAAAAATGTCGCCCCCGAGATCCTGCTGAGTATGCTCGGTTTGCCAAGGCTGCGGTTGAGCGGTATGCGCCCCGCGGCGTACGTACCTGGGAAGTGTGGAATGAGCCCAATCTCGGGATTTTTTGGGGTCCTACTGCGGACGCAGGACGGTACACAGAAATATTAAAAGCTGCGTATGATGCAATCCATGCGGCTGATTCGGGTGCGACGGTAATCTCAGGAGGATTGGCACCTACGAGTACAGGAGGGCGTAACGTCGCACCACGACAGTACCTTGAAGAAATGTACGCTCATGGCGCAAAAGGGCACTTTGATGCGGTGGGGTTTCACCCCTACTCATTCCCCCTGAGTCCCAGTTTTTATAACAAGACCAATGCCTGGTCGCAAATGGCAGATACCGAATGGAGTATTCGGAGTATCATGGCGGCAAATGGAGACAGTGGTAAGAAGATATGGCTCACTGAGTACGGGGCACCAACAGGCGGACCAGGAGACATAGCCAACAGCAATGACGATCGAGGGGTGTGGGACAACCCCGACCATGTGACCGAAAGTTACCAAGCAACCATTCTCAAAGAAGCAATACAACA
Source organism: Parcubacteria group bacterium (assembly GCA_021731325.1). GTDB lineage: Bacteria > Patescibacteriota > Minisyncoccia > Phycocordibacterales > UBA12088 > UBA12088. The sequence goes on along the minus strand of JAKFXP010000122.1, from coordinate 2,528 downwards.
ATCGCGCACCTACTCCTGGGCAGGGCCACTCTTTTGGTACAGCTACAAAGATCTCGGTACTGAGTCATATACCAAAGAAAACTTTTTTGGTCTCATTCGGTACGATGGTACACCAAAGCCCGCTTTCAATACCCTTCAGGATTTGCTGTAATAATCCGCTTCCTATCGAGGAAATTCGGTGAGGAGTTCGTCTGAGCGATAAAACGCCCCCCCAAGGGTGCCGTAGGTGTAGGTGGTGCCACCAACCGTAATAGGCGCACCGCCGGCAGAGGGTGTTGCATTGGGTACTGATTTATCAAACCCAAGATTAAAGAGCGTCACAATCACTTCGGGATTGTCGGATATATCGTAGCCTGCGCCTTCCCACTGAGACACTACTTCTTTGATAAAGAGGGCGGTATAGAGATAAGAATAATAGTGATCTTTTTCGTCGGTAAGGCGGTTAAAGCGGTCGGTTGCCGGATCGATGTCGGATTGGTGGGCAATGAGAGCGTCCATCCCAATGCCCGGGTACCAAGGGGAGGTGGTGTCTTGGGTATAGGATTCGATACGTTCTGCGGTATCCTCTTTGATGCCCGATACGCCGAGTGAAAACTGGGAGAGGGAACCCAAGAGTTTCATGGGTTCAAACCATCGTTTGAACACCTCACGATTTGAGGTAAAAAAGCGTATCTGTTCAGGCACCACCACTGACGCAATCATACGGGGATGCACCCCCGTCTCGGCAGCAACTCGCTTGAGTACCGCGGCGTCTTTGACGAGCGCCCGTTCGATTACTTTCCACTCGGGAGTTTGATTCCAGGTACACGACGTGAGGTGTGTGTCAGTACAGGGTATTTTTGGGATAGCGACTCGTGCAGGGGTGGGTGTTGCTTGGGTAGTGGTGCTCACGCTGGGTGCGGGGATATTTGACGTGCTTGTTGCTCGGGTGGCAGGGGTAGTGGTTGCGGTGTTCAGAAAAAATTGGTTGCGGCTATCAATACTGCCTCGTACATTGAGTAAGTCAAGCTGCATTGCGACAAAAACGCCAGTAAATATAAAACCAATCACCGCAAAGATGCAAAATATTCCATACAGAACAGGACGAACAAATGTAGGCATATACAATAACAAATGTGTATTATTTCCACTCGAGACCGCGTAGAGTGTCGAGTATGAGCGCTTCTTCCACACACCACTCGGAGTAATGATCGGGAAAAGCATGCACTTCCTGTATAAAGGTGTCCCATACGACCCATTGTATCGCCTCTACTTCGGCAGGATTGAGCACGGGTTCCGTATCGACAGTGCCCACAAAGATAGGGCAGATTTCATTTTCCATGACCCCGTCTTTGGAGAAGGTGTATCGGTAGGGCGCAGCAAATCGCAGGGTGACGGCCGTGAGGCCCAATTCATCCTGCATACGGCGGCGCACTGCATCGATCGTATCTTCGCCTAATGCCGGATGCCCGCAGACGCTATTAGACCACATGAGAGGCCAGGTCTTTTTTACCCCACTGCGTTGTTGTAACAATAATTTTCCTTCTTGATTAAAGAGAAAGGCAGAAAAGGCGCGGTGGAGCGGCGTGACGGCTTGATGGACGGTTGCTTTTGGGGCAGTGCCGAGCACGTGATCGTGTTCATCAACCAACACAACATGTTCTTCGAGGGGTGGTGTCATAGGAATGTGGATAACTAGGGGTAATGATACAGCCCCCTATTTGAGGGAGGACTCTGTTAATGGCTATACCAGGCCAATATATACCCATTACACCACACGAGACCTGGTCTCACAAGTACGCTATTAGTTGCTTCACGTGATATACTATAAATGTTATGAATATATACAAAAAAATAATCGGAACCCTTGCACTGGTTACGATTCTCGCAGGTGGCGTGTTTGCGGTGGCACCTGCCGACGCCCGCGCTACCTTTATTGACTCGTTTTCCAGCATTGTCGTTGACGGTGTAGCGGGAGACGTATCAGCAACAGGAATGACACTCTTTACTTCGGGAGCTGAACCCATTGAAGTAGTTATTAACAACAGGACACACATCTCAAATGGCCCGGTCGATACGGGTGATCAGGTCAAAGTAATTGCAAACGTTCGTAACGGTATTGTTACCGCGAAGACGATTAAAGTTACGGGTACTGGCCCATCCTACGGTACAGCAGGAGATTCGGTAATCGTAAACAAGGCGAAGGTGCTCTCCAAGACCGCCAACACCTTTACGATTGAGAGTAATGGGGTAGTAAGTACCTTTAAGGTAACTAACTCCACACGATTCTTCAAGAAGACCTTTGCGCAACTGAGTGTTGGTGATGAAGTACAGGTCATTGGTCGCGACACCGGCAGTGAGTTTGTTGCAAAGATTGTACATGTGAAGAAGTCACACAACAACAATCACAATGGAGACGATGACGATGACGATGACGATGACGATGACGATGACGATGATCGTAATCGTGGAAACAATCGCTAAGAAATAAAGACCTCAGACACAACAAAACCCCGCAAGGGGTTTTGTTGTGTGACACTCCTCACACA
>JAKFXP010000098.1 GCA_021731325.1 Parcubacteria group bacterium | reverse complement strand
GGGCATTTACAAAGAACGCTTCTTTCATATGTTTCTCCCAAGTATCTACTCACGACCATTCGCGAGCAGGGGACTGAGGACAATTTCTAGCGCATACAATACATATATTTTTATAAAAAGTCAATGATACTGTCACGGGTAACCATTGCGTTATATATACTAGTGTGTCATTCAAATCAGCAAAATGCTACCAGCACGAAGGGTGGATGGGACAATAGTACTGGCGTCTCGTCAAAAATAGTGTAGTATACCTTAGGTATGACAAAACTACTCACCAAATTACTCGCGGTGGTCGTCGCCCTACTACTCGCCTCTCGGTATATTCCGGGAATTAAGGTCGACGATCTCACTACTGCACTTATTGTTGCGCTCGTACTCGGGCTCGTGAATCTTATCGTACGCCCTATTCTGCTTGTACTCACGTTTCCAATTACCATACTCACTCTCGGGCTCTCGCTCTTTGTCGTCAACGCACTTCTGTTTTGGTTTGTGGGATCGTTTGTCGAAGGGTTTGCGGTGGCGGGTTTTGTGCCCGCACTCTTAGGCTCTCTTCTGGTGTCAATCGTTGGATCAGTAGCACAAAAATTTACATAACATATTTTTAACTCCTTACTATACTTATATATGGCATTCACCGACGAATACAAATTTAGCGCCGAAGCAGGTAAGGGAGGTGACGGCGTTGTCCGCTGGCTCCGCGAAAAGTTCAAACCATGGGGTGGCCCAAACGGCGGTAATGGGGGAAAGGGCGGAGACGTCATCATTGAAGCAGTTCGAGATATTATGATCCTGCATCGCATCTCCCACAAAGACAACTACCGTGCAGAAAACGGGAACCCGGGCGGAACGAGCTCAATGACGGGCGCTGACGGAGATGACCTCACCATCAAACTTCCTATCGGTTCGGTGGTTACTAATATCGAAACAGGCAAGGTGTTCGAATTACTTTCCGAGGGTGAACATGTCCTTCTCCTCAAGGGAGGCATAGGAGGTAAAGGGAATGAATATTTTAAAAGCTCGACCAATGTCTCACCCGACGAAGCAACGTTGGGGCATGAAGGAGAAGCGGGAAGATTTGCTGTCGAGCTCAAACTTATTGCAGATATCGGTCTCGTGGGACTCCCCAATGCAGGGAAGACCAGTTTGCTCAACGCGCTCACTAATGCAGGAGCAAAGGTGGGGGATTATCCCTTTACGACACTCGACCCAAATCTTGGAGTGTACCACAACAAAATAATCGCTGATATCCCAGGACTCATTGAAGGAGCCTCAGAAGGTAAGGGGTTGGGAGGTAAATTTCTCCGCCACATCTCTCGAACAAGCCTTATTTTGCATTGTATCTCGGTAGAACGAGATACAATGCTCGAAGATTATAAAACCATACGAGCAGAACTTGCCTCACATCCCGAGATTATAGACAAAACAGAATACATCGTCTGCACCAAGAGTGACACCCTCGAATCCAAAGAGCTCGAGGAGCGCATTACATCGTTTGCACGAGAAAGTGGGGTACCCATACTTGCCACCGTAACTGTTCTTGACGATAATTCGATCAAAGAATTTGGCGACGTGCTCTCAAAAACTCTTACTGCAAGAGCACAATAAAGGTGTCAGATACCTTTATTGTGCTGTGCACATTGCGTAGAAGGGTAGCGTGCGGTATCGTAGACAACATGACAGACTATCTACCAACTATTGGTCTTGAAATACATGCGGAACTGAATACGGAAAGCAAGATGTTTTGTGGCTGTACGAATGCTCCTGACAAAGCAGACCCGAACACACTCATTTGTCCGGTGTGTATGGCGCATCCGGGCACCTTACCCGTTATTAATAGTGCAGCAGTCAGGCATGTACTCCGAGTAGGTACCGCAATCGGAGGACGAGTTGCTGATTTTACGGAGTTTGATCGTAAGAATTATTTTTACCCGGACATCCCGAAAAACTATCAAATAAGCCAATATAAGTACCCGCTTATCTCGGGAGGTAAGATTGGTCCTGTTGAAGTCACTCGTATCCATCTCGAAGAAGATACTGCCCGTTCGAGCCATAGTGCCGATACGAGTATCGTAGACTTTAATCGCGCAGGGGTACCTCTCATGGAGCTGGTGACCGAACCGGTCATACACGATACTGAGACCGCAGTAGCCTTTGCTCGTGATCTCCGACTCCTCCTCCGGTATTTGGGAGCAAGTGAAGCAAACTTGGAAAAAGGGGAAATGCGCATAGAAGCAAACATATCAATCGCGCCTAAAGGAGAAAAACTCGGCACCAAAGTTGAGGTAAAGAACCTCAACTCATTTAAAGCCGTAGAACAAGCTATTGCATACGAGATAAAGCGACACGCGGCTGCCTTGGCCGCCAATGAGACCATCGTGCAGGAGACTCGTGGCTGGGACGAGAACCGTCAAAAGACGTTTTCCCAGCGTGCAAAAGAGAATTCCCACGATTATCGTTATTTTCCCGATCCAGACCTCCCAAAACTCTTTGTGAGCGAGATATCTGGTTGTGATACCACATCTCTACGTAGCTCACTCCCTGAGCTTCCGTGGGACGTACAGAAGAGGTATGTCACTGAAGGCATCCAACCAACCATAGCATCTATTCTCGTGGCAAATCTCGCCTTGCAAAGGCTCTATGCGGCGGTGTGTGAAGTGTTACCAGCAAAAGAGCAACAGATACTCGGCGCAAACTACCTCACGACGGATCTTCTCGGTCTTATGAGCGCAACGGGGTATCAGGGGCGACCTATCGAAGCACTCGACCCCCGTGAGTTTGCGGAGCTCATATCCATGATTCAAGAGGGAGTACTCTCATCGCGTGGTGCAAAAGATTTGCTTGCATTCTGGGTGGTTGAAGCAGGAGACCCCCGCACACTCGCACAAGAAAAAGGCCTCACACAGATTTCAGGTAATGACGAAATAGTCAATATAATCAAAGTTATTTTGTCTGAACATGAGTCAGTTGTTGCAGAGTATAAAAAAGGAAAAATCTCGTCACTACAGTTTTTGGTTGGGCAGGGTATGAAGGCATCCAAAGGTGCGGCGAACCCGTCGGTATTAACCGACCTTCTCAAAAAAGAACTTGACGCGTAGCTGACCTATCTGCGTTCTTAAAAAATAGAACCCGTTGTCCACAGAGGAGTCACACACAGGGGACTCCTTCGTCGTATACTACTCAATATGAAAGATGAGCGCATTGAACTTGAGGGAAAGATGTACATCTCGTCAACACAAGCTGCCGAGGACATGGGGTACAGCAAAGACTACATCGGGCAACTCGCCCGAGCAGGCAAGATCAATGCCAAGCTTATTGGTCGAAGTTGGTATGTCGCTGAGGACTCCATTAAGGAACACAAAGACTCAGTACATTACACGCTTACAAAACCAAAGAAAAAACAAGCAAATGATAGTTCACGTGAAACAGAAAAAGTTAATATTCATATAGATAATTCGGCAACATCTGACATATCTCGAGAGGACAAGAAGATTTCTAATATCGAAGAGAAAAAAGTAGCTCCTCTAATGCCTGCGATATCTCAAGAAATCTCGATAGCCCATGAAGCCCTCAAGGCTTTGAGTCCGGACTTAGAAAGATCGCGTACAAAAGATCAAGTTGTCCCTCTTACCGTCCCGATTCGAACCGAAGTAAAAAAAGCACCTCTCCGAGATCCACTCGTTCATTCGGATATCTCGTTTGAACCAGGAGAACCGCTGTATTACGAAGATGATCGTCCGGCACGACTACAGCTTCGTTCGGTAGCTCGATTTGCAGGTGCACCAATTATTCACGATAGAACGAACCCGCCCATACGTGATATATCACCTCCTTCTCGCACAATCTCAGCGATTCGCCCTGCGCCAGCACGGCGACTACGGCCATCAACACCTCCAATGCGCTCGACACCGGCACGAGTTCCTATGGACGGAGTACGTATGGATACTTTTAGCGTCTCATCGGGAAGGAGACCACGTACGCAGTATGCAAAAGTGCCCGGAAGACCGCCAGAATCGATTGGTGAAGACATCACTTCGTACGGGGTGCGTACGG